>CAMWSZ010000031.1 GCA_947177005.1 uncultured Clostridia bacterium
TAGCTGCCTATCAGGAGGAGATCAAGGATGTACCGCCGGAAAAAATAGCGTATGTGGACGAGTGCGGCATCGATACCTATCCAATGTCAACAACTTAAGGAAATTGGAATTTTGAGGAAGGAGTTAGCGAAGTAAGATTGTGCTAAAAATTCCGTAACTTGTGCTACATTTCCAACTTTGAGGATTTACCAGATGCTTAAGTTGCTGACATTGGATACCTATCTCTATCGAGAGTATGTGTACACACTGAGAAACCAGAAAGTATTCAGCCGCATCAGCGGGCGCAAATTTGAGCGTTGTGGCATTGTTGCAGCAAAACTGGGCAAAGATATTCTGGCCCAGTTCCAGTATAGTGGAACGATGAACACTACCCTGTTTGAGTCTTGGTTTACGGATCAGCTTCTTCCTTCTTTGGACAAGGGTACCGTGATTGTAATGGATAATGCGTCTTTCCATTCCAAGGCACGGCTTCCTTCTGCTGCCCAAAAATGTGGATGCCGTGTGGTTTTTCTTCCCCCTTACTCCCCGGAACTCAATCCTATTGAAAATTTCTGGGCTTGGTTCAAAGCTACCTTACGCTGTATCCTTCCTCAGTTCTCCTCCTTTGATGATGCTCTTTCTGATGCTTTTCAACTGTGGTAACTATAAAAAACCAGATACGGGAAGCCGATCCTTTAGCGGTTTCCCGTATCCGGTTTTCCGTCATTTACATTGGGACGTGTAGTTCTTTCAGTTTCTCTTCCGCTTCAGGGGAACCTCCCTTTGCTGCTGCTTTATACCAGATAATTGCCTTATTTCTGTTTTTCTCAGTGCCGTAGCCGTGAAGGAAACAGTCCCCCAGACGGTCTTGGGCTTCGAGAGATCCATGCTCGGCGGCCTTTCTGAACCAGTTAAATGCCTCAGCGTGATCCATAGTGATTCCATTGAGTCCCCCATAGTAGCATTCGCCCAAGTAATACTGCGACGCGACATGGTTTTGACCTGCGGCATCACGGAGCAACTTGATTGCTTCAAATGGACTTTTACGGATACCGTCACCGGTCAGATAGCAAACGGCAAGGCCGAATTGGCCGCCCGGATCGCCCAGATCGGCAGCGCGCTCGTACCATACGACGGCCTGGCGAACGTCCTTCGGTACGCCAATGCCGTGATAATAGCAATCTGCAAGCCAGGATTGGGCTTGGGCATGGCCTCGTTCTGCCGCCATTCTGAACCACCTGACGGCTTTGCTCTTGTTGTTGCTGGACGCCGGGACACCGTCGTCTCTGTAGTAGCAAACGCCTAAAGTCCAGTAAGCAGTGCTGTCGCCTTGTTCGGCAGCTTTGCTCACCCATTTGATAGCTTCAAAGTGGTCTTCCTCAACGCCCATTCCGTTATAGTAGCATTCGCTTAGGCTAAGCTGGGCGGAAACGTCACCTTGCTCTGCAGCCCTCATAAACCAAGCCACGGCCTTGGCCGGATTGGGAGATATGCCTTTTCCGCCGAAGCGGTATACCTCTCCGAACCGATACTGCGCAGACGGATCGCCCTCCGAAGCCAACTGAGCAAGTTGCGCAGTATCAAGAACAGAGTATTCGGGCTTAACGGTAGGTGTATGCTGGGACATTTCTGATTGCTTGCCTCTGATGTCATGCTGGGAAGGCAGTAAGAACGAATCTCCGGGGCGCGCTGTGTCGGTTTGGTACATATCCCTGTCGGAGCCGCTACCTTTTCCCACGGCGAATTCGTCACCCGATCTAGCGTACTCGGTCTTATATTGTTCTGGATCGCTTACGGAACGTGGCATTTTACTCCCCGTTTGGCCTGGGCTTGCCGTGGCTGTGGCATAGGGGTCTGGTACCCCTGGTTTTAGGGGACGAACGGTCAGGTTAGACGAAGGGCACACCAGCGTCCTGCCGTTTGGCCGAGGGGACAATGCCTCTAGGTTGTATAAGAATTCCTCGGCACTCTGGAATCGGTTCTCTGGTCGATATGCACATGCTCTGAGAATGATGCCAGACAGTGCTTCGCTGCAAAATTCAGGCCGAGGCAGGGGAGCCCCATCAATTCGACGCTGATTTGCATCGTCAGAATTTAATGTGAATGTGCTTGAAAGAAACGGAAGACGGTTGTGGTTACTCAGATAATACAGGCTCAAGCCCAAACTATAAATGTCCGTCAGCGGGTTTGCCTGTCTAAATTTAACCTGCTCAGGTGCGGCGAATGGAGGTGTGCATTCGATTCTGGTTACTGGATCTTCCGGTCGTTTGATTCGGGCAATTCCAAAGTCACCTAAGACATAATCGCCCAATTTGTTGCGAAAAATGTTGTGAGGCTTAATGTCGCGATGAATAATATTAATCTGGTGGCATCTAACCAGCGCCTTACAGAGGTCTTTTCCAAGAGTAATAATCTGATTCTCTGACAAGGGCTCCTTATCTATAACAAATTGGTTAATATTTTCCAAAAGCGGCATCTGGATCAGCATATCACATCCGAAGGAAAGCTCTTCATCCCAATCCTTAAAACAGTATCGCTCGTACTGCATAACATGGGGAACTTGTTTTAATTCGTATAATATCTTAACCTCAAGAGCCGCCTTATCGCAGAGCGCATCACGGCTTATCTGGTAGTCTGCGTAATATGATTTCTTTCCACGCATATTGAAAATAGGAACGACTTTTAGGGCCGTCTCAAGACCATCTTTGGAAACAAGGCGGTAAACAATGGTCGTCCCGCCTGAGCCTTGGCCTATTTCGTTTTTTATTGTCCCGTCAAATATTTCTCCGTACTGCATCAAACGAGTAATAGCGGCCATAAACGAACCATCTCCTTTTATCGAGAGTCCTTTGATATACGATGTAATACAAGATTACCTAATAAAATAAATCCTACTGCGAATGCAGCCAACACGAGCCATGAAACAATCAAATGCTGGTCTGAGTACGTAAACATCTCTTCCGCCTCATGTGGTATCATAGAAAACTGTTCATTAATTTTAAGTGGAATCGAATTCAAGTCGCTTATGCTCCCCAATGCCTCCATCCCCCAGCGGCTGAGCATAGAATATGAGAGAATCCGCGATATGCCATCCATATTGAACAAAATTCCAGAGAATATCAGTTGAAGGATCAAGACATATGGCGCGACAATGCTGGCGGTCTCCGCTTTTTTGACAAAGCAAGAGATAAACAAGCCCATTCCATCCGCAGCGAACATAAGGAGAAACGTAGAAATATTGTATTCAACGAGGACAGCTGGAAAAATCAGACCGTTTTCAGGCAACTCGTTTCCATATATCAGGTGGATGCTGAACAGACCGCATGTGAGAAACACGGTTTGCACGAGACACAGAATAGCCTGTACGACTGCTTTAGAGAGCGTGTAACACCCCAATCTCATCCCAGCCGCATAATCGCGCCGAATGCTGTCGCGCTCTTTGGCGACAATTTGAATGGAGTTAAAGAGCCCACCCCATATGGCAGCGCAACAAAACACAAAGCAAGCTGATTTCGTCCCTTCGTAGTTCACGAACATATCCTTGCCGGCAATAAACACCGTAACGGCAGATGCAACAATCGGGAACAGGAATGACAGATTAAAACTCCTGCGATCATATACGAGCACCAAAAATGAACGCCGCATCAGGGCAAGCAGTTCCTTGAGAGGGTTAATGCGCCTCAGTCTTTGAGACAACTGTTACACCTCCTTGACGTACCGCTCCGGATTTTCTTCGAGAAGAGAATAGATTCTGTCAAATGAATCAACATTGAAGTATCGCTTGGCCTCGGCCGGTGTCCCTGCGAAACTGAGCCTGCCTACATTGTTCGCTTTCGTCAATATAATTACCCTGTCGAACAGGTCGATAAGTGACTCCTCGTGTATGACGGTCAGCACACACTTATTGTCTTGGTGGGCAAACTGGCGGAGGATTTGCAGGATGTGCTGGACCGTGTTTACGTCAAGATTGGCCATGGGCTCGTCCATGCAGAGAAGTTCCCGATCCGCGACAAGCTCGATCCCAAGACTCACACGCTTTTGTTCTCCTCCGCTCAGCTTCGCAATCCTAGTTTTCCGTTTTTCTTCCAGCCGCAGAAGGCCCAGTACAGAATCGACCCTATCCTTGATCTCCTGCTTCGTGGTATCGCCCGGCAGCCGAATCAGCGCGGCATGGCGAAGTTCCTCTTCGACCGGTAGCAGTTCGTTGACAATGTTGCGCTGCGGCGCGGAGCTGATCAGGCATTTCAGGCGTCCGTAATTCCTGTACAGGTCTTCGCCCATTAACTGGACCGTTCCCAAGACTCCTGCCTGCTCGTTACCGTTGAGACAGTCCATCAACGTGCTTTTGCCCGCACCGGATACGCCGAGGATCGCGGCCATCTCGCCGCGGTACAGCTCAACTTTGATGTTCCTCAAGAGGGGAATCACCTTGCCACCACTGCCCAAGATGGTTTTCTCCCGTATGTCGGCCCTTAAAATTGGCTGCCGCACGGCCGCAGGCTGGTTGCGTTCCGGTTCTATACGCCGCGGCGCTTCACACGAGAGCTCTTTACTGTTGTAGACAAGAGAGTCCCCGATAAAGATAAAGTGGAAGTCGCAAATTGAGAAGCAATCCTTTTCCCGCAGGAGTGTCGCGTTTTTTATCTGTTTGCCGTTTAACCATGTTCCGTCCATGCTTCCGCAATCCGAAACGTAATAGTTGCCGTTCAGTCGTGTGACTAGCGCGTGTTTGCTGGAAATATAGGAGCGTGGCAAAACTATATCGCAGAACACGCTGTTTCTCCCAATAGCCGTCTCCTCGCGATCTGCCAAGGAAAGAACGCTCCACTCGCCCTGTATGGCATTGGACGTGACGAGCATCCACACGCCTCTAGGATCGGGTTTGCTCAGATCTTCGTAGTCTATGCGGAGAATATCCCCAGGACTGAGCATAATAGGGCTGATCTGCTTTTTGATACCCTGCTTAATCTTCCTTCCGTTGTAGAATGTACCGTTTTTGCTGCCTTTGTCGCAGTAAAATAGTTGGTTCTCAATCATAAGGAATTCTCCATGGCTACGCCCCGCTATGGGTGAGGAAAGGGGAATATCCGGGTTGCTGACGGGAGTGGCCCTGCCAATAGTTAATTTCTCAGGGAAACTAAGGCGGTAACTTTTAATTTCTCCTTGTTCCAGTACGACAAGGCTAAGTCCGCTCGATGCCGGTTCAAATGAAACAGTTTCCATCTCATTCATTAAGCGTTGCACTCCAAATCGTTTAACAGCAAATCATCTCCCGCAAGATCAAGGGCTTCCAACGTCTTTCGTGCAAGGTCGCATAAGTCGTTCCCACCATCGCAGAAAATCTGATCGTTCAACTCTGCGTCGATCAAAGTATAGATAATCGCTGCCTCAACCGGGTTCTTTGCGCATAGGGTTTCCATTTGGGCAAAGGACAGCATCTGGTTAACCTGCTCCACCGTCATATTGAGATGAAGCCCCAGGGCAATCACCTTCCGGCGAAGCGGAAACCACTTCCTTTGCCTGATGGCCGACACGCATTGGCGCATGGAGGACGTCCAGCCCTGCGTGTTGGCAAGGGAGTGGATGCTGTACTGTTTGTCGTTGATCTTGTCGTAGTTGTTCGCGACGATAAACGCCTGCACATAGGAATAGAACTTTTCATATTTGTGCAGGTATGAAGAAGCGTTCTGCTTTATGAATTCGACCAGTTCGTCCTCGGACTGCACCTTGAGGAGTTCCTCGCCCAATGCGGACGTATCGTACGACGGCGAGGAGACCGGAACCCGCATGTTTTTCATAGCGCTTTCGATCTTACCGAGGATAAGCGTGTATAGTTGGTAGGTATGGGGATAAATTTCCGAGTTGAGTACAAAGATGCACACGCTGTCCTCAAGTGACTTCGGGTAAAGCGCGGGATACTTCCCGTACCGCTGAAGGAAGAAATTGAATTTCTTAAGATCGTAATGCGCCGCGAATCCTATTCTGATGAAGTGCTCACGTCCGCTGGGCAGAGAGCCGTTGCACCACTTCGAGACCGCCGGCCTCGTAACCTCGCATAGCCTGGCAAACGAATCCCTTGTGTAATGGTTTTCGGCAATAATCGAGTTGATTTTCTCCTTCCATGCGATTCGCTCGTCCTGTAGACGGGGCAGTATTTCCCTCCGGAAATCGGAAGGATCGTCGCAACGACGAACTTGGTCTTCGAGGTCGCACGTGGTAAATTCTCCTGGGGTCAAGTTGTGTTCCATGCTCTTGATGCTCCTTTCTGCGGCATTAGTCCCTGCACAGACGTGCAACGAATCGGTCCAGCGCCGCCCGGACCAGGCCGTTGATTCTCCTGGCTTTTTTCAGGCGTTCGGCAACCGGGGGGCTGAAGAAATAGTAAACCTTGATAAAGCACCTTCCAAGCCAGTGCTTTTGTAACACCTGATCCCGGAAAGAGCGCAGAACCAGAACCTCTGGTGCGTCATATGAGCCGTATACGGCAGTCGCAATATAGCAACCACCCCCATCAGACTGGGGAGCAGGGGCCTCTTTTTGTGGAATGACTCCATGGGCTTGGATATATGCCAGATTTGCTCTCGCGGCGGCCTCGTTATGGGGATTGCTCCGCATTATGAGGTTAAGCGCATTTGCTGCCTCTTCGACGCCGTTCAGGTAGGCACAGCAGGTCCAGTGCATGGCCTCTTGGAAGCCGTCATCTCCCTCATGCAACCGGGTTCTGGCAAGGTCAATCTGCGCCTTGGGATGGTTGCTGCATGCGGCGGCCCGCAGGTACTCCTCGCCAGCCATATGGTCCTCGCTCGTACCTAACCCGTCCAGGAGACACAGACCGACCCTGTACTGTGCCTCCGCGTTGCCGCCATCTGCGCTCTGCTTAAGGTACTTATAGCCCTGCTCGTCGTCCTCTTCGCAGCCGTTGCCCGACATGAGACAAAACCCGACCATGAATGCTATGTCATCGTCTCCGTGGTCTGCTGCCATTTTCCAATACGGCAAGGCGGCAAAGACGTTTTCGTCTGTGCCAGAAGGTCCCTCATAGTACACATTGCCAAGGTGCTTCATAGCTTCAACGTCTCCGTTGGCTGCCATTTCCTTTAAGTCTGAAATCAACTGATTGTACTCCTGTTGATCTATGTATTCCTGCTGATCCATAATAAACATCCCTTCTATAGTGTTTCGAGCGATTCACCCTTTACTAAACCAAGTGTAGCCCACTTGATACACTAAAGTGGACAATCGGACACTGATTACTCGCGGAGTGGGTCAGCAAATCCGCAGACTATACACAGCATTATAGTTTGCAACTTACTAACCCACTCCAGAGAACGGAAGTTACTTTTGTAAAGGAGGAATTCCTCCCATATCAACGGCAACCGCATAGAGAGCCCGCATGGATCTTTTAGCATCGGCCATGTCGTTTAAACGCTTGGTCGCGCTTTCAATTACTTTGGTTCTTCCAATCCGTTTAGATTCCTCAATCGCACGCTCCATCCATTGCTTGGCGATTTCATCAGACTCAGGCACACCGGCACCAGCCAAGTAACACTGGGAAATCATCATCATAGAGGAGATATGCCCACCTTTGGCTGCTTTCTCATACCACTCTGCGGATTTCTTGAGGTCGAAAGGCGCACCCTCGTATTTGTACAGGTAAGCTTGCCCCACTCTGTGCATTGCCTCGACGTCGCCCATCTCGGCAGCCTGTAAATAGGTCTTAAAAGCTGCCTCCATGTCACCCTGTGCCGCAAAAGCCTTGCCTTGCTCCAAAATTTCATCTGCGGTAAGTTGTGGCTGTGCCTGCGGTAGTGCAGAACCGGCATTCCTTTTGAAGATGTCTAAAAGTCCCATAAAACCTCCTAATTATACTTTAATTGGAAAAGGCGTTCGACTTTTTCATCATCCCTCGCCTGTTTGTCTGAATACGCTCACCCAATATATACTGCATTTCTTTTCAAACGGTAGTATAGTATTATAGCCTCTCGGGTTCTCAACTCACTTGTAACACATTGGAGTATTCGCCTTAATCGGTTACCTTCGCACCCATTTTTTGAAAATCAAACTCCATTTAAAATCTTCTTCAATGACTTGACGCGCATCGTCTCTTCCGCGAGCTGCCGCTTCGCTCAACCAGTATATGGCTTGCTTGTCATCAGGGGGAAACGACTTTGCTAAATCACCGTTATAGAGAAGCCCTAAGTTGTACATAGCATCCACACTTCCTGCCTGTGCCGCTTTTGTCCACCAATAACAGGCTTGCTGCGGATCATAGCGTAAAGTTGTCCCCTCTTGATACCAACACCCCAGAGATAACATAGCCTGTACATCGCCATTCTCTGCTTGCTTAATGAAGGCCTCCAACCTTTCCTTAGCATCTCCTGTTATAGTATGCTTTTCTCTGCTCTCTGTCCAGAACTGACGCCCAGTGTCACCAATAATGCCTCCCAGATCTGAAAAAAAGCCCATAATGATTTCTCCTTTGTAGCGAATATTTACTTTGTTTATTGCTTTCATACCTCAAATGGAAAGCCGTTTACGGATCGACAATATATCCCTGAATATAGAGTAGAATCACTCGCTCCAGCTAAGGAAATAGCCCTTGGAATTATAGAAAGTCAATATCACAGCTCTGACGGTCTCCATTGTCATCGTAGCATGTTATCGCTGTACCACCCCTTTGCATTGATTGTGGGCACCCATTCCTGAATGACAGTTTGTATAATACCATAGCAGAAAGAACCACTTTTCAAGTAAAGTTACCACCACAAACGCTTAATGCCTGAAATAAGACGGATGAATGATGACAACTGATGATATTGCTTAGAAAACCCCACCCAACCATGCTACTAAAAATGTGGCAATTATGGAAATGATCTCAAACAGTATCGCAAATTTTGCTCCTGCGTATTTTGAACACCACAGTCATACACCAAATACATAGGCCCCTCTGATGCCAGAAGCAAAAGACTTCCACCAAAAAGAACCCCAATAATGCCCAACACAAAATGAAATAGTCCGCCCGAAAACATTCCGCTAAGTGTTCGGGCAATGCTGTAAAGGAAAAGAATATTGCGACCTAGATCAAGTAGTATGACTATAGCCGAAAGTACAGCATGGGTTAAGTTCTCCTTTTTTCCCAATAAGCCTGTCCCAGAAAATAAGAGTAATGATTTTGCAAGAAGAAGGATCAAGACAAGCAAAAGGTGATCCAAAATCCAGCTAGCAACACTTCCGGCAATCCCTCCACCAACAATCAAAGCGACTGCAATAAAGAAGCCGACATCAAAAAAGAATATCAAATGAACATATCCTTTATGGCTGGAAATTCATGGAATCGTAACATTTTATGCCTGCTTATGTAAGAGTCTTGCGATTTCGTTATCCACAAATTTTCGTCTCAGCGCTGCGACCTCACAGAAGAAAGGATCTGGATGTTCCTCATCACCGTAGGTGAGCATAAAGTTGGCCACACAATGTTCACAAAATCGGATATTTTGGCACTTATTACACTTATAGTCTTTGGTTGATTTACGGTCCAGGAACTCTTTCTGTAGGAATTCCCATCCCTCATCAAACGAACCCTTGCGGAGATCAAACTGCCGATAAGAAGCACGGACACATCCCTGCATCTTGTAATCAGATGTAATGAAAACATGCTGGTTTGCAATTGAACAGGGATACAAATACCCTTGTTCAAAGCGTTCAACTGTCCTGCGAGGCAGAATCCCAATCTCGCCAGAGAGCATATCCTTTGCTACATCTTTCCAGAAGTTGCGGCGTCCCTCATCTTTAATATCAAATTCAAAGGCTTCTTCGGGTGTCAGTCTAAAATCCATCGGGGCCGTCGAGCCATCGCTCATCGGATGCACATCAAGAATGACGACCATTGGAACACCATACTGCTTACCCAACTCCCGCATCTTATATACATCTTCATAGTTTTGCTCCATTGCTACATACTTCAGTTCAAACCGAATACCCGAAGAGTGCAACAACTCAAGCGCGTCCATGAATTTCTTGTAGCTACCTTTAACACTAGTTACCCGTTCATATGCCTCCTCTGAGTGGCCGTACATTGTAGTGCTAATGACTTCTACTGGGTACTCCTTGAAAAGATCTACATGCTTCCTCGTCAAAAGAGTAATGTTACTCAACAGGGAGAGCATGACGCCCTTTTTCTTAGTGTAAAGGTAGAGCTCCTCGAAATCAGGACGAGTGAATATCTCGCCACCTGTGAAATAGGCATCCAACAAACCTCGCTCAACAAGAGTGTCAACAATACTCTTGAATTCCTCCGTTGTCATGTCCTCATGGCTGCGTCCAGGTTTTGCATAACAGTGAACGCAGTTGAGATTGCATTTTGCCGTCAGCTCAAAGCCTGCAGTGAACGGCGCCCGAACGCCATCAAACGTCTCATCAATAAAATCATTGATGCGTCTAGAATGCAAGCAATAGTTCTCTGCCACTTTACATTCCCTCCGTTTCTTCCTGAAGCAAGTGAATTCTCTCCATTTGGGTTACAAAGTTATCAACCGCGAACATTTCGGTCGAGTTTTGCTTGATTCCATACATCCGAGCTATCTTATGGAGCAAATCGTTCCGGCTTTGGCACTCCGAAGCGCATTCCCAGATAGTTGCTGCGATCTCATTAAAGAGAATCGGGTCTTCGCTTGCTTCATTGGTACGAAAGGGAACCAATATATACTTGCCACAAATGTTGCGCAGTACAAAAGCATTGTTTGTTTGCATGTTATCCCTCCCTCTGAATTTGGATTCATAACTCTAAATGCGCAAATCTGAAAACTGCACAAAAATACTGATAAATTTTAATTTTAAGCAAATAAAGACAAACCGAGATTGATATGTCTTTGCATGACGAGCGACTTGTGAATTTGCTATTTAGAGTTCGTAAATAGTTATTTGTAAGGCCGAAGCATAGGCCGCGAAAACTGCTTAATTCTTCTTATTACAGAACTATTACTTTGTTGCGCTTTCTGATGTGCGAAGGAAATCCTTCGCGCATCAGAAAACTGCTGTCAATCACTTGCCCTCATAGCAACATGACTTATAAGTGCAGTGGTAAGGGTTCTCAGGGCCGTAAGCAGCTTCGCGGGTGGAACGGGTGAGGATAACCATCTGGGGATACTCAAACGTCTTTTCCTTCTGCTCCATGTTTTTCACCTCCTTCTGGTGAGACATAGTTTCGCTAACTTATTCCTATGCTTTAAAGCGTAGCGATTCAAAGAATACAATACGCTAGCATGGACACTGTTGGGAAGATACACTTCTCATAACATTCTCGGCATACTGCTTTGAAGTGAGAATCGCATCAATTTTATAGGCTAGGCAACCTCCGGTACATTTCATTACTTTTCTGTGATAGCAATCGAGGCACTGTGTAGAGTAAATCGTATTATATGCGTATGAGTCTATCTCACGGCGATAAAAGGCGGACAACTCTTGGATACCAGAGAAATCGCTTATCTTTTGTCTTGTGTATGCAGATAGTCCAAAACAGCGAACCACCGATAAATCTTGCAAAATATCGATCACAGGTGAACACCGCACAAATGGAGAAAAGATACTACTCTCTTCTATTTTGGGGGCAACCACCGGATCATTAAGAAAATGACTAAACTGCGTCAGTTCATCTCGCGTAATTAGGCATAACGGAATCTTGTTGCAATCATAGTTTGGGACAACTTTGTTTTCTAACAAACGGGTAAAGAACTCCAGCACACGCGGTTTCATGCCGTTAAAGTAAGCATGGGGATCAATATTGCGATTTTCACTTAGATTCGGGACTGAGACAGAGACACGTACACTGTCGAGGTTAAACCTGGACAGCAAATCGAGCATGTACTCATACTCAAAGTCTGACCGGTACATATTGATTCCTAAATGAACATAGTCTGTGCGCAACTTTTGGGAAAAGAGAATTTTAAGATTGTTGCATAACCGTTGATAGTTGTGTTCTCCCATGTCCCGTGGTGAATTGCAGTTGATAAGGAGATGGACTTTAGGATGCGTCAGCACGTCCCAGTAACGATCCAGAAGGATTCCGTTTGTAAAGACTGTTATCGACCGAATACGCCGGTCACAGAGTACCTTCCGCATCAGAATGTCAAACTTGCTATGTAAGGCAGGCTCACCGCCAATTAAGCCCAGCGACTTCTCGCTGCCGTCACCGACAATGAAATCCACAGCTTTCTCAAATGCATCAATTGTAATTTCGTTTTGATCCTGGTTTACAAACTCGTTGGCAAAACAGTATGGGCAACGGAGATTACAGGCATCGGTTATCATTATATTGGCCATATCGCTTAACCTCTACAGAAAGAGTTGCTGTGTGTTCAGCCGTAGTACCTACCCCTTCGACGCCGGTGAAACTCTGCTTATCAAATCTCCGTCAACGAAGGTGTACAATCAGATCACAAAAAACAAAGGGGGAATTGAAAATGAACGAAATCGACATGGGATATGAACGGTTCGATGGATGCTACGGCACGGTTACCAGCAGGTGCTTCAGGGGGGCCTACCTCGAATTGGACAACCGCGAACAGGCTTTCGCCTACAAGTTCGCAAATCTTTTTCCTGGCACCAAAGTGTTGTGTACCGTTCTGAAGCAGGCAGCAGAGGGGCGAAGGATGCTGGTTTCCATTGATTCCGTCCTTCCCCTCGTGCCAGCCGGAATGTGAGGCTAGGTTCGAAAAATGCAATGGGTTGGATGTGAGTGGAAACTCTGCCTGTCAAAATTGCAAACTATATAGTGGATAATAATATCGTCAGCAGGAGATATCAGCCAGATAGTCAAATGAGGTGATGCCGATTAATCAAACTAAACCCACAATACCGGAGGTGATATAAAGGAGAAATATGGACACCTTTAGAAGAAGCCAGACCTCATCCGGGCTTTGCCCCATTATATTAACAGAAGGGATGCATTTACCATGAAAAAGTTTAAGAAAATCCTTAGCCTGTTTTGCGTCATCGCCGTGTTCGTCAGCATGCTCACAAGTCCGGCGTCCGCCGCTAGCTACAGGTACGCTTACCCCGAAGGGGATTACATTATTGCCTCCGCAGCCGACCCCAACTATGTTCTAGATCTCTCCGGGGGCGGTACCGCCACCTACACCTACTTCCAGTTATACGAACGTAATGACACGACCGCCCAGATTTTTACAATTAAAAACATGGGCGATGGCTGGTTCTTGCTAGTTCACAAAGAATCTGGCAAAGTCGTTAATGTCGAGAGCGGCATTTCAAAGTGCGGAGCCCGTCTCTGGCTCTACCCTTGGGATTCCACGCCTGCTGGCCAGTTTAGATTCTTCCAGGTCGCCGGCACTGACTCCTATGTGATCCAGAATGGGATTAGTCCTGGCAGGGTTCTTGATGTCGATAATGGACACATGGGCTGCTACAACAGCCAGCGCGTTCAGCTTTGGGACACCCATGATGGCGTAAGTGCGCAGTGGAAGCTCATCCCCGTGTCCGAGAATTCTATGTCCGGCAACAGCACAACCCCGCAGACTAATTACTTCCCTACCTATACGGGGTATTCCCTCAGCATTGTCACTGCGCTTAGGTCTTTGGGCATCGATTCCAGCTTCTCCTCCCGCGCAAATATCGCACAAAGCAATGGAATCAGCGATTATACTGGCTCCAGTTCCCAAAACCTCGCCATGCTCAATCTTTTGAGACACGGTCGGCTCATCAACCCAAGCGGGACTTCCAGCTCTGACACTCCTGCGCAAAATACGGAAAATTACGAGAAAGCATGGTTCCCCGCCCCAGTGATGCGCTTGACTCAGATTGCATATGAGTCCTACTGTTCTATCCAACCAGAAATAATAGTATACAATCGAGGAAAAATGTGCT
>CAMWSZ010000032.1 GCA_947177005.1 uncultured Clostridia bacterium
AAAGAAAATTTCCACAGATATGCTCATCACCGGGAAAAAGAACACCCAGCGGATAAAACGAGATCATTTGACTTTAAGAACACGCATCAAAAGGCTTTGCAGAAAGACCATCTGCTTTTCTAAGAACGAAGAGATTCATAAGGCGGTTGTTGGTACTTTTATCAATCTCGTTTTCTTTGGCCGTCCTCTTGATTTTTCAATTATATTGTGACACTACCTACGAACCCACCGGCTTTTAGCCGGTGGTTGTTCAGTGATGAGTTTCGCCGGAAAAACTCTGGACCGGCGTTCAAAAATTCAGCGTTTTTTTTTTGATAGTACTTGCAATCGGGGGAAAATTCTAGTATGATGCTTAGGGTAATAACCCATTTTCCAAAATTTAGACTGCAAAATCAATATGGAGGATAAACTATGGCTCTAACGAAAAACAAAGTTGTGCTGGATTGGATTGACAAAATGGCCAAGATAACCCAGCCCGACAAAATTGTCTGGATCGACGGCTCCCAGGAACAGATTGAAGCCCTGCGCGCCGAGGCCTGCGCCACCGGTGAGATGGAGAAGCTCAACCCGGAAAAGCTTCCTGACTGCTATCTGCATCGTACTGCGGTCAATGACGTGGCCCGTGTGGAGGACCGCACCTTCATCTGTTGCCGCAAAAAAGAAAACGCCGGCCCCACCAATAACTGGATGGACCCCCAGGAGATGTACGCTAAGCTCAATAAGCTCTATACCGGCGCTATGAAGGGCCGTACCATGTACGTCATCCCCTATTCCATGGGCGTAGTCGGTTCACCCTTTGCCAAATACGGTATCGAGCTGACAGACTCCATTTACGTCGTCCTCAATATGTGCATCATGACTCGCGTCGGTACCGACGTGGCCGAACAGCTGGGCGACGACTTCATCAAGGGCCTTCACGCCAAGGCTGACATTGATCCCGAAAACCGCTATATCGTCCATTTCCCCGAGGACAACACCATTATGAGCGTCAACTCCGGCTATGGCGGAAACGTGCTGCTGGGCAAGAAGTGCTTTGCTCTGCGCATCGCCTCCTATCTGGGCCACGAGCAGGGCTGGATGGCTGAGCATATGCTCATCCTCGGCCTCCAGAATCCGCAGGGCGAGGTCCGGTATCTTGCCGCTGCATTCCCGTCCGCCTGCGGCAAAACCAACCTGGCTATGCTCATTCCTCCGGAAGCTTACCGTGAAAAGGGCTGGAAGGTCTGGTGTGTGGGCGATGATATCGCTTGGATCCGTAAGGGTGAGGACGGCCGCCTGTGGGCGATGAACCCCGAATTCGGCTTCTTCGGCGTGGCCCCCGGCACCAATGAAAAATCCAATCCCAACGCTCTGGCCTCCACCCGTCAGGGCACTATCTTCACCAACGTCGCCCACAACTTGGACGACAACACCGTGTGGTGGGAGGGCCTGGACAAGAATCCTCCGGCCAACGCCGTTGACTGGAAGGGCAATCCCTGGAACGGACAGACCAGCTCCGAGAAGGGCGCGCATCCCAACAGCCGTTTCACCGCCCCCGCCCAGAACTGCCCCTGCATCTCCGACCAGTTCAACTCCCCCACCGGCGTGCCTCTGAGTGCTATCGTCTTCGGCGGCCGCCGCGCCAAAACCGCTCCCCTGGTCTACCAGTCCCGCAACTGGGATCACGGTGTGTTCGTCGGCTCCATTATGGCCTCCGAAACCACCGCCGCCGCTACCGGCGCAGTGGGCGTCGTACGCCGCGACCCAATGGCTATGCGTCCCTTCTGCGGCTACCACATGGGCGACTACTGGCAGCACTGGCTGGATATGGGCAAGAAGATCGACGAGGATAAGCAGCCCAAGATCTTTAACGTCAACTGGTTCCGTACCGACGAGGAAGGCCATTTCATTTGGCCCGGCTTCGGCGACAACATGCGCGTCCTTGAGTGGATCATGAAGCGCGCTTTCGGCGAGGCCGATGCCGTGGAGACCCCCATTGGCTATCAGCCCAAGCCCGAGGATATCAATCTGGAGGGCTCCGGCGTCGATGTCGAGACCCTCAAGGGCCTGCTGACCGTGGACAAGGAAGTGTGGAAGGAAGAGGTCAAGGGCATCCACGAGTTCTACGGGCAGTTCGGCGACAAGGTCCCCCAGGGCCTGCGCGACGAGCTGGCAAAGCTGGAAGAAAACCTGAAATAATCAACACCAAAAAATGTCTGCAACAGACCGCCGCAGCCCCAGGCTCCGCGGCGGTCCGTTTTTATAGGAGGAGAAAACAATGCTGTATACTATTGAAAACGATTTCCTGCGCATGACCATTGACAGCACCGGCGCGCAGATGATGAGCATCACCGCCGCGGACGGGACCGAATATCTCTGGAACGGCGACAAAACCTATTGGGGCGGCCGCGCGCCCAACCTGTTCCCCTACGTGGGCCGCCTGACCAACGATACCTATACCGTTGACGGCAAAGCCTATCAAATGGGCCGCCACGGCTTTTCCCGTCACGAGCAGTTCGAGGCCCGGCAGGAGGGGCCGGACAAGATCACCCTCCGCATCACGGCCACCGAAAAAACGTTAGCCGTCTATCCCTGGAATTTTGCGTTTTCCGTGTCCTACGAGCTGGACGGCAGCACCGTATCTATCACCTACTGCGTCGAAAACCTTGACAGCAAAGAGATGTATTTTGGTCTGGGGGCACATCCCGGCTTCCGTGTCCCGCTGGAGGAGGGCAAATCCTTTACCGATTATAAGCTGACCTTCAGCCGTCCCGCCCAGCCGTGGCGTGCGGAGATGACGGATGCATGCATGATGAACGGACAGCAGACCCCCTATCCCCTGCAAAACGGCGTGGAGATGCCCCTCCGGCACGACCTGTTCGACCGGGACGCCGTTGTCCTGACCAACATGGACCGGACCGTCACACTGTCCGCCGGTGAGGGCACGAAGGGCCTGACGCTGGCCATTCCCCGGATGCGGTATCTGGGCGTGTGGCACACCCCGAAAAGCGATGCGCCGTTCGTATGCCTGGAGCCGTGGGCGAGCCTGCCGTCCCGTCAGGATATCGTCGAGGATTTCGCCCAGCAGAACGACCTGATCGCCCTCTCCCCCGGCGAGGTCTACCGCAACCGCTGGAGCATCACCGTTTTTTAACGCGGAAAACAGACAGCTAACCGTTAACCGTAATAAATTAAGGAGACGTTTATGAGAAAGAAAATTCTGGCTTTGCTGCTGGCCTTGATGACCTGTGTCTGCCTGACAGTACCTGCCTTTGCCGCAGGAGAACTGACGCCCTATACCGGAGGCTTTAATAAAAATAAGCATGATAACGGCGGCGGCGGCCGCGTGCGGACAAATTTCTACCGTGAGGGCGACTATTATGTAGTGGTGGAATACAACGGCTATAATCTGCTTGTAGAGTATTACAACGACGATTTTGAACTGGTGTCCGCACGGAAGATTCCCTATGAAAATCTCGGCAGAAGCGCGGACACCGGCTGGGGCGGTTTCTACTGCGGAGAAAACTACAATTTTATTGTCACTGGAGGCGCCAACAAAGCGGAAGATAATTCGAAAGCAGTTGCCCTGGTCACAAAATATGACAAGAACTGGAACAAACTGGGCAGCGTCAGCCTGCTTGGAGCAAATACAACAGAGGCTTTCACAGGCGGAAGTGTCCGCTTCGCGGAGTATAACGGGATGCTCTATATCCATACCTGCCATGAGATGTACAAATATTCTGACGGCGTGAACCATCAGGCCAATATGACCTTCTGCGTCCGGGAAAGCGATATGACCATTACAGACGGACGGTACGGCATCTCCAACAACAGCACCGGCTACGTCAGCCATTCCTTTGACCAGTATATCATGATCGACCAGGACCACAATATCCTCACGCTGGACAAGGGCGACGCACATCCCCGCGGCGCCGCGCTGATGCGCTATTCCAACAAAGCGGGCAGCGACAAATTTACAGGATCCTGTGAAATGGTCACGTTGCAGGATGCTCCATCGGGCAGCCCTTTGGTTGCGCCGGGCGGTCTGGCCGAAACCCCTGATTACTATGTGACAACATACCGGTATAAAGTACCGGGCGAAAGCGTGGAAAGCGCGTATGTCGCCTTTACGCCGAAAAATAATTTTACCCTGGAAGCCACCAAAAAAATTCGTCTTGCTGACATCGAACCCAGAAGTGCTACCACGCCGGTCGTTGCGCCCGTTGACCTGAACAGCGGCTACATTATCTGGACAGACGGCGAATATGAAAATATTTTCTATGTATCCTATACTGCGGACGGCACCATTTCGGAGGTCAAAACGGCGAAAGGGCATATTCCCGACTTTGTGCCCATCTCCTATAACGGCAAGCTTATCTGGTATATCGTCAGCTATTCCGCGCCCACCTTCTATACCTTGGACGCCTCCGGCGTGACCTCCAAACCCGCCGGGATCTATCGCGCAACAACCATTGACTTTTCCGACGTGAAGCAGGGAGATTCGTATTATGAACCGGTGAGATGGGCTATTGACAAGAAAATCGCCAACGGCACCAGCGCCACGACTTTTTCTCCGGAAAAGAACTGTACCGTGGGACAGGTTCTGACCTTCCTCTGGAAAGCCAACGGTTCCCCGGAGCCTGCGGGCAGCAATTCCTTCACCGACGTCAGTTCCAATCAGTACTATTATAAGCCCGCTCTGTGGGCGAAAGAAAAAGGGATTGTCTCCGGTTCCACTCTGAATGCCGGCGCATCCTGTACCCGCGGTTCGGCTGTCATGTATTTATGGAAGCTCGCAGGCAAACCGGCTCCTGAAGGGCCATATGCCGTTTTCGGCGATATATCCGGTGAAATGGCGGATGCAGTAGCCTGGGCAGTCTCCAAGGGCTTTACCTACCGCAGCAGCATCTTCGAGTTCGGTACGGAACAGCCCTGCACCAGAAGCCAGATCGTTACGTTCCTGTATAACGTCTACGCAAAATAAACCTATGCACAGCAGCGGCAGCCGTCTCCACGGCTGCCGCCGCTTATTTTTTGCCCAAAAAGAAAAACCCGCTTGACAGAGCACGCCTCTTTCTGTATAATAGGGCGAAATGCGATTTTATTCCCAGTGAGAAAGGAGCCGAACATGGATTACCTGCTGAAAAACGCGATGCTCTCGGGCCGTCCGGCTGTGATTGCCGTGCAGTCCGGCCGTATTGTTTCTACCTGCGCAGAACCCGGAAATTTCCCCGGTGCAGCTGTCATTGATCTCCATAACGCCGCCGTTTTTCCCGGTTTCGTTGATGTTCACGTCCATCTGCGAGAACCGGGATTTTCGTATAAAGAAACGATTGCCTCCGGAACCCGCGCCGCCGCCCGGGGCGGTTACGCCCATATCTGCCCCATGCCGAACCTCAATCCCGTGCCGGATACTCTGGAGCATCTGCGGACACAGCTGGAGCTTATTCAGCGGGATGCCGTTGTCAACGTCCACCCCTACGGCGCGATCACCGTGTCGGAACAGGGGGAGCGGCTGTCGGACATGGAAGAAATGGCCCCCTTTACCGCCGGTTTCTCCGACGACGGAAGGGGCGTCCAAAGCGCGGACATGATGCGCGGCGCGATGCTGGAAGCGAAGCGTCTGGAGAAAATCATCGCCGCCCACTGCGAGGACAACAGCCTGCTCCGCGGCGGCTATATCCATGACGGGGCCTACGCCAGAGAACACGGCCACCGCGGGATCTGTTCCGAGAGCGAGTGGGGACAGATTGCCCGCGACCTGAAGCTGGCGGAGGAAACCGGATGCCGGTATCATGTGTGCCATATCTCCACAAAAGAGAGCGTGGAACTGATCCGGGCCGCAAAAGCGCGGGGCGTGGACGTGACCTGCGAGACAGGCCCTCATTACCTGGTGTTCACCGACGCCGGTTTGCAGGAGGACGGACGCTTCAAGATGAATCCCCCTATCCGCGGCGCGGAGGACCGGCAGGCCCTGCGGGAGGGCCTGCTGGACGGTACAATCGACATGATCGCTACGGATCATGCCCCCCACAGTGCGGAGGAAAAAAATCGGGGTCTGGAAAAAAGCGCTATGGGTGTCGTGGGTCTGGAGACGGCTTTTTCCGCCCTCTACACCCACCTTGTCAAACCCGGCCTGCTGACGCTGGAACGGCTCACCGCCCTGCTGCATGACAACCCTGCAAAGCGGTTTGGTTTCGGGACGCCCCTGGAAGTGGGACAGCCCGCGGATTTGACGGTGTTTGATCTGAATAAAGAGTATATTGTGGACCCGGAAAAATTCCAGTCCATGGGACGAGCCACGCCCTTTGCGGGGATGAAATTGTACGGTGTGTGCCAATTGACAATGGTCAACGGAAACATCGTCTGGCGGGAGGAGGAAACGGTGTGAAACAGGTTCTGTATTCGATAGCGGAGAACCGCCTGCTGGCACCGGATGTCTGGGAAATGCGCCTGAACGGGGACACATCGGCCCAGACCGCCCCCGGACAGTTCGTCAATATCAGGCTGGACGGTTTTTTCCTGCGCCGTCCCCTCTCGGTCTGCGACTGGGATGCTTCCGGCCTTACGATCATATATAAAGTTGTCGGGAAGGGTACGGCGGCAATGTCTCAGATGACACCGGGACAGACCTTGGATGTACTGTGCGGCCTGGGCAACGGGTTCGATGTGGACAGGTGCGGAGCGCGGACGGCTGTCATAGGCGGGGGCGCAGGTGTGCCGCCTATGTACGGCTTAGCCAAAAAATTGCTGGAGGCCGGAAAAACGCCCATTGCTCTTTTAGGATTCAATACGGCGGGCGAGGTGTTCTATGAGGAAAAATTCCGGGAACTGGGTATTGAGACCGTTGTGACAACCGTTGACGGCAGCTATGGCGCAAAGGGCTTTGTGACAGACGCCCTCCCGGAGAGCTTTGATTTTTACTGCGCCTGCGGTCCGCTGCCAATGCTGAAAGCGGTGTACAGCGCCGCCAAAACCTCCGGACTGCTGAGCTTTGAGGAGCGTATGGGCTGCGGCTTCGGGGCCTGTATGGGGTGCAGCTGCAAAACGAAATACGGTAATAAACGCATCTGCAAGGACGGACCGGTGCTGGAGAAGGAGGAGATTATATGGTAGATTTACGGGTGGATTTGGCCGGGATCACACTGGATAATCCTGTCATCCCCGCCAGCGGCACCTTCGGATACGGGTATGAGTTTGCGGAACTTTACGATATCAACTGTCTGGGAACCTTCTCCTTTAAAGGTACAACAAAAGAACCCCGCTTCGGCAATCCTACCCCCAGAATCGCGGAGTGCAGTTCCGGGATGCTGAATGCCGTAGGACTGCAAAATCCGGGCGTTGAAAAGGTCATCTCGGAGGAGCTGCCCAAGCTGAAAAAGTGTTTTCACAAGCCCGTAATGGCGAATATCAGCGGGTTTTCGGTGGAAGAGTATGCCTATACATGCTCGCTGCTGGACAAAGTGGAACAGGTGGGCTGGCTGGAGGTCAATATCTCCTGCCCCAACGTCCACTGCGGCGGGATGAGCTTCGGGGTGAGTCCGGAGGCCGCCGCCGGGGTGACGAAAGCGGTGAAGGCAGTGACAAAAAAGCCGGTCTTTATGAAGCTCAGCCCCAATGTCACCGATATCGCCGCAATCGCAAAAGCCTGTCAGGACGCAGGCGCGGACGGGATCAGCCTCATCAATACGCTGTTGGGAATGCGGATTGACCTGAAAACAAAAAAGCCCCTGCTGGCTAACGGTACAGGCGGTTTTTCCGGCAGCGCGATTTTTCCGGTGGCGCTGCGTATGGTCTATCAGGTCTATGAGGCTGTCGATATCCCGGTCATTGGAATGGGCGGGGTCAGTTCGGCAGAGGATGTGATCGAGATGATGCTGGCCGGTGCGGCGGCGGTGGAGGTTGGCGCGGCGAATCTGGTGGAACCGTTTGCCTGCCGGAATATCATCGGCCAACTGCCGGGCGTAATGGAAAAACTGGGCATTCAGAGTCTGAAAGATATCATAGGAGGCGCTCATCATGGGTAAAGACGTTATTATCGCGCTGGATTTCGACAGCAAAGAAAAAACCATACAGTTTCTCGACCGCTTTGCCGGTCAGAAAAAGCTGCCCTTTGTCAAAATCGGTATGGAGCTGTACTACGCAGCGGGGCCGGACATCGTGCGGGAGCTCAAGGCCCGGGGACACCAGATCTTCCTGGACCTGAAACTGCATGATATCCCCAACACCGTCAAAAAGGCAATGGCGGTATTGTCGGGGCTGGACGCGGACATGCTGAATCTCCACGCCGCCGGAACAAAGGCTATGATGGAGGCCGCGCTGGAGGGCGTGACGAGACCGGACGGCTCCCGTCCGCTGGTCATCGCCGTGACGCAGCTTACGTCCACCAGTCAGGAGCGTATGGAAAACGACCTGCTGATCCGGGAACCCATTGATCAGGTGGTCATGCACTACGCCCGGTGCGCCCGGGACGCCGGTCTGGACGGTATTGTCTGTTCCCCGCTGGAGGCAGGGAAGGTCCACGAGTCCTGCGGACAGAATTTCCTTACAGTGACGCCGGGCGTCCGCTTTGCCGGCGGTGAAATTGGTGACCAGGCGCGCGTGACGACGCCGGCCAAGGCAAAGGAGATCGGTTCCGATTATATCGTCGTGGGACGTCCCGTCACACAGGACCCGGACCCGGTGGCCGCATATCAAAGATGTATCGCGGAGTTTGTGGGGTAAGCCATGTGGAACATCATTCTGTTTGACTTGGACGGTACGCTCACCGATTCCAAAGACGGCATTATTAACTCCGTCCTGAACGCGCTGAACCATTTCGGCATCCAGGCAGAACGGGAAAATATGCTCCGGTTTGTGGGGCCGCCCCTTCATGAGAGCTTTCAGGAGTATTACGGCTTCAGCCAGGAGCAGATCGACATTGGTATTGAAAAATTTCGGGAGTATTTTAACGCGAAGGGCTGGCTGGAAAATCTCCCCTATCCCGGCATTGAGGATCTGCTGAAGGATCTGAAGGCCGCCGGGAAAACGCTGCTGGTGGCAACCTCCAAGCCGGAACAGTTCGCAGTACGGATTCTGGAGCATTTCGGCCTGGCGCAGTATTTTGACCATATCTGCGGTGCGCCGGTAAATGAGCAGCAGGGCGCGAGAAAATCCCGGGTGATTGAAAACGCCCTCAGCTATTGCAGCACTCCCTGGCAATCAGATGCCGTGATGGTGGGGGACCGGAGGCATGATGTCACCGGCGCACATGAGGCAAACCTGCCGGTCATTGGTGTGCTGTACGGCTATGGGGACCGGGAGGAACTGGAGGAGGCAGGCGCAGATTATATTGCAGCGGACCTGACAGAGCTGAAGGATCTGCTGCTCTATGATACCCGGACAGCAGAACGCTGGGTGCAGGTCTTTGACCCAAAGGGCGTATTAAAGCCCGGCTGGTGGTTTGGCTGTGTGTTCACAGCCCCTGACCCGGTCCCGCATTTGGAGGGGGACGAGGCAAGAGCGGCTTTTAACGCGCTGGAATATGATACTGCGGTGATTTTCCGTGAGGGTACGATGGGGACCGTCAGACCGCACATCGCACTGCCGGGCATCACAGCAAAAGTCAGCGCGGATTGGGCTGAACAGACTGCCTTCTGTCAAGACACAGATCTTTTTATCACGGACAGGGAGTTTCGCTGGACGTTTGCGGTGAACCACGAGGGGTGGGGACCTGGACCATATTTCTGTAGGATCGACGATTTGGGAGGGAACTGAGTATGCCAACTTTGAAAATCAAGCGGATTGCGGTTGGAAACGGGAATTGTTACTTACTGGTGAACGGCCGCGACGCCGTTCTGGTGGATACGGGACTGGAAAAATATGCGGATAAAGTTGCCGCCGCCTGCAAGGATTATCATATGAAGCTGCTGGTGCTCACCCATGGACATATAGACCATGTGCAGAACGCTGCGTTTTTGCAGCAGTGGCTGCAAGTGCCGGTGGCTATGCACCGTGCGGACCTGGACCTGCTGGTGGATAACCAGATGCAGCCTCTGTCCGCCAAAACGCTGTTGGGGAAAGCGGTTCTAATGGGTTCAAATGCCCTCTTTCAGCAAGATATCCCCATGTTTCAGCCGGACTTCTTCCTGGAGGACGGCGATACTTTGGAGCAGTGGGGAATCCCGGCGAGGGTGGTGGCGCTGCCCGGACATACCAGAGGGTCTATCGGATTGGATATCGTGAAAAAGCATCTGATTGCCGGCGATGCGCTGATGCATATGTTCTATCCCACTGTGTCGATGCTGTATCACGACCGGGAAGAAATGCTGAAAAGCGTGAAGAAAATTTCCGCTATGGGCGAGCGTACCATCTGGTTCGGACACGGGAAGCCCGTGAAAAACCGGCTGTGGATTCATCTGTAATTATCTTTCTGTAAAGGAGATCACATATGGAAAATATCAATCTCACTATCGCAAAAGACCTGCTCAAAATCAAAGCAGTGTTCTTTCGTCCGGAGGAGCCGTTCACGTGGGCCAGCGGCATCAAGAGTCCCGTCTACTGCGACAACCGCCTGACCCTGACCGCCCCCGAGGTGCGGAACGATGTGGAAAACGCCCTGGCCGAGACCATAAAAAAAGAGTACCCGGACTGTGAGGTCCTTATGGGCACCTCCACCGCCGGCATCGCCCATGCCGCCATTACCGGCCACATTCTGGGCCTGTCAATGGGCTATGTGCGTTCCGGAAACAAGGACCACGGGCGTCAGAATCAAATCGAGGGGCGTCTGGAAAAGGGACAGAAGGTGGTTGTTGTCGAGGACCTGATCTCTACCGGCGGCAGCGTTATTGAGGTCGTGAACGTCCTGCGGGACGCCGGGGCGGAGGTGTTGGGAATTGTCAGCATCTTCACCTACGGAATGCAGAAGGGTCTTGACCGGCTGGCCGCCGCCAATGTCAGAAACGTCAGCCTGACCAATTTCGACACCATCGCGCAGGCCGCCGCCGATGAACATTATATCAAACCGGAGGACGTGGCCCGGCTCATCGCGTTCCGGAACAACCCGTCTGATGAGAGCTGGATTGGGAGGTAATTTCAGTATGAGAAGCTTAATTGACATCCTCGATCTTTCCACCGAAGAAATCAATGATCTCGTGTCTACCGCTGCGGATATCATTGCAGATCCCGCCGCTTACGCCCATAAATGCGACGGCAAAATCTTAGCTACCCTCTTCTTTGAGCCGTCCACCCGTACCCGCCTCAGCTTTGAGTCGGCAATGCTGAGTCTGGGCGGCAAGACGCTGGGCTTTTCGGAGGCGTCCAGCTCCTCAGCGGCCAAGGGCGAGAGCGTGGCCGATACCGTCCGGACGGTCAGCTGCTACAGCGACATCATCGCCATGCGCCACCCCAAAGAGGGCGCGCCGCTGGTGGCCGCGGCCCACTCAATGGTCCCCGTCATCAACGCGGGCGACGGCGGCCACAACCACCCCACCCAGACCCTTACGGACCTGCTGACCATACACAGCGAAAAGGGGCGTTTCAACAGCCTGACCGTGGGGTTCTGCGGCGACCTGAAATTCGGCCGCACCGTCCACTCCCTCATCAACGCCCTCAGCCGGTATGAGGACATCAAAATTGTCCTCATTTCCCCGGACGAGCTGAAATTGCCCAGCTATGTCAAAAAAGACGTGCTGCTGCGGGAAAATATCCCTTACACCCAGACGACAGACCTGGAGGCCGTAATGCCGGAACTTGATATCCTGTATATGACCCGCGTGCAGAGAGAACGTTTTTTCAACGAGGAGGATTACCTGCGTCTGAAGGACAGCTATATTCTGACGCCGGAAAAGCTGGTCAACGCAAAGCCGGACCTGAGCATCCTTCATCCCCTGCCCCGGGTGAACGAGATCTCCGTGGCTGTGGACAAGGACCCCAGAGCCGCCTATTTCCGGCAGGTCAGAAACGGCAGGTTTATCCGTATGGCCCTGATTATGAAGCTGCTGGGTATTAACTGACAAGAAAAAGTAAGGAAGGAGCGTTTCGCAAATGGTTATTGATGCAATCAAAAACGGTATCGTCATCGACCATATCGCCGCCGGAAAAGCAATGGAGCTGTATCAAACCCTGGGACTGGGCAGGCTGGACTGTACCGTCGCAATCCTGAAAAACGTTCCCAGCCAGAAGCTGGGACGAAAGGATATCATTAAGATCGACCGGGATCTGAATCTGGATTGGGACGTGATCGGCTACGTGGACCCCAATATCACGGTCAATATCATCCGCGACGGCGAGCGCGTGGAAAAACGCCTGCTGAAGCTGCCGGATACCATTACAAATGTCATCCGCTGCCGCAACCCCAGATGTATTACCTCCGTGGAGCAGGAGCTGCCCCAGGTGTTCAAACTGACCGACCGGGCCGCAAGAGTGTACCGCTGCCTCTACTGTGAGACCCAGGCGGGAAAATAAAGAAGGGATATATATGTTGACTCTTGATAAAATCTATCACGCGGCGTTCGTCCTGAAGGAAGCCGCCCGGAAAACCGACCTCATCGCCGCCCCCAACCTGAGCAGCGGCGGCGAGCTGTATCTGAAAACCGAAAATCTCCAGAATACCGGCAGTTTTAAACTCCGGGGCGCGTACTATAAGATCAGCCAGCTCACGGACGAGGAAAAAGCAAAGGGAATTTTAGCGTGCAGCGCCGGAAACCATGCCCAGGGCGTGGCGCTGGCCGCAACCAAAAACGGTATCAAAAGCATCATCTGTATGCCAGACGGCGCGCCGATCAGCAAGGTGGAGGCGACAAAGCGTCTGGGAGCGGAGGTGCGTCTGGTGAAAGGCGCGTATGACGACGCCTATGATTACGCCTGCAAGCTCCAGGAGGAGACCGGCGCCACCTTCATTCATCCCTTTGACGACGAGCTGGTCATTGCCGGACAGGGCACTATCGGTCTGGAGATTCTGGACCAGCTGCCGGAGGTGGACGCAGTGCTGGTGCCGGTGGGCGGCGGCGGACTCATCAGCGGCGTGGCGTTCGCCATTAAGAGCCTCCAGCCCCATGTGAAGGTCTACGGCGTGCAGGCCGCCAACGCCGCCAGCATGTTTGAAAGCGTGAAGGTCCATGAGCAGATCACGCTGGACAAGGTTGCCACCTTCGCCGACGGTATCGCTGTCAAGCACCCCGGCGACCACACCTTTGCGCTGGTGAACAAATATGTGGACGAGATCGTGACCGTCTCCGAAGACGAGATCGCCGCCGCGATTCTCGCCCTGATCGAAAAACAGAAGCTGATTGCCGAGGGCGCGGGCGCGGTGAGCGTGGCCGCCGCCATGTTCAACAAAGTCGATATTCAGGGGAAAAAGACGGTCTGCCTGGTCTCCGGCGGCAACATCGACGTCAATATCCTCAACCGGGTCATTACCCGCGGACTCATCATGAGCGGCCGGAACACCAATCTGACCATTGCGCTGGAGGACAAGCCGGGCCAGCTGCAAGGCGTCAGCGAAATCGTCAGCCGCTGCGGCGGCAACGTGGTCAACGTCATGTACGACCACGCCGACACCAGTATGGCCATTACCAGCTGCTTCCTGAAGCTGGGCCTGGAGACCAGAGATGAGACGCAGATCCGGGAAATCCGGGACGAGCTGTCCAAGGCAGGCTTCAAGGTTGTGAACGAACGGGCCTGAAATGGTGCGGAATTTCAGGTTTTGACTATTGACGATAACGCGGGAATCGTATATAATAATTTTAACGATGTCCTGCTGCGTCCCGGCGCGGCAAAGAAACAGTAAGGAGGAATATTATGTGCTTACTGTCACAC
>CAMWSZ010000033.1 GCA_947177005.1 uncultured Clostridia bacterium
GTTTTCCACTCCATGTACCGGTCTTCGCCGGAGGTGATCGTTCCGGCTTTGGAGGTGGTCAGATCGCTCATGACACAGACGGCATTGTAGATAAACAGGGACGGAATCTCGTGCATATAGTTCCTGAGCTGGCGGTACGCTGCGGATGCGTCCTTTTCCTCGCGGGACGGCGATTTCAGCTCGATTACCACCAGGGGCAGGCCGTTGAGAAAGAGAATCACGTCAGGCCGCTTTTCGGAGTTTTCTATAAAAGTCCATTGATTGATGACGGTAAAGTCATTGTTGACAGGATTTTTGTAGTCGATCAGATAGACAAGGGAAGACCGCTCCTCTCCCTTGTCAAAGTATTTCACCGGTACGCCGTTTTGCAGATAGTCCATGAAAACCATGTTCTTTTGCAGCAGCGTCCCGGTTTCAAAATTTTTCAGTTTATAGATTGCCTCGTTGATGGCTTCCAATGAAAGCGCAGGATTGACCCGCTGTAAGCAGGACAGCAAGACATCCTCGTACAGCGGCGAGCGGTAATCCCTCGCTATGTCCGGCCCGTAGAGACAGATATAGCCCAGCCGTTCCTGGAAAAGCTGGAGGACGGCGTTTTCGTAGTGGGATTCAGTGAAGGACATACGGCCACCCCTTTACTCTGACTCTTGAAGCTCCATCTTTGAAAGCTGCTCTCTTTGGTTCATTCGGCTATGGATCACGGCGGTTATTTGCACTTTGCGGGCCTTTTCGTCAACCCAAAAATAAATCAAATAGTTTTTGACTGAAAGTTTATGTATACCCAGGCTGTGCCAGGGTTCCTCGTCTGTCAGTGCAGCTCGCTTTGGAAAGCTGGAAAGGGATGCTATTTCCGCTTCCAAGCTGTCCAAAATGCGCAGCGCTGTGCCGCGTTCCCGCAGCGTGAACGCAATATAGCGGAAAATATCCGCCATTTGCGCCTCGGCCTGCCGGGTAATCTTTACGGTGTATTCGTCCATTCCTTACTGTAGCTCCCCCCGCAGCTCGGCAAACACCTCAGCAGCCGGGCGGGAATCGTCCGCCTTTGCCTCCTTCAGCCCGCGCTCCATCATGGCGTTAAACTCGGTCACGCTCATTTCGTCACGGGCCACAGGCACGGCGGGAATCGAGAGAGAAAAAGGAATGCTTTTCGTCATGATGATCTGTTTATAGAGCATATTGATCACCACGGAGACGGGAACGCCTAACTGGGCCATGATTGCCTCGGCCTGCTCTTTGATACCCGGTTCCACGCGGGCCAGAACGTTTGCAGTTTTTGCTGCCATAAGTCATACCACCTTTCTGGTTCCTATTATACTCTGTTGTATAACGAATAGCAATACATTTTATTTAAGTGCAGCCCAGCCGTTCCTGGAAAAGCTGGAGGACAGCGTTTTCATAGTTTGTCGCTGTATAGTGACTTGGCATCATTGATAAATCCTCTATTTCCCCAATAAATCCGCATGACTGCTGCTATAAATGATCTACTATAACTATAAAATTCTCCGTATCAAGTTAATAAGTTCATATTTGATTCTTTCTGTGCGTTGCTCGTATGACACATTGTTTTGATAAGATATTTGTGATATGTTAACTTTGGTTGATAGAACATCTTTTAATCCTGTATGATTATACGAAACATCTAAAATTGAATTTACATAATTTAGCCATATTATAAAATCCTGGTTAGTAATGGTACGAGGTTGATTTTGAGCGGAATAATAATATGAAGTCTGCATTTGAGAATTAGGTGCTGAATTAATCACTTTCAGCAACGCATCAACAACCACCTGCTTACTTTCATTCTGATAATTCATTGTTTTCCGTAACCTCCGTTTGGCATTTCATACCCTGAGATTGCATCGTGTTTATTGTAATCTGCATGGCATTTTTTTGAAACTCTGATTCTTGTTTTTCCAAATCTCTTTCTAACGCTTTTACATTTGCTCTGCGTATTTTAATACCGTCTCCCTCTACCTCATAAAAAGGCAATATCATAAGTATAATTCCGACTAGAAACAGAATGTTATTGCCATCAAACTGAGAGAAGAATTGCATGGAAACGCACTTTTCCCAGTTCAAAATTATGTATATCCAGAGAGCACACAGCATAATTATGTATAGAATTTGATAAATATACCTTTTGAGGAAATTAAAAAGTCTTTTTGCTATGAGCTTTATTTTTTCTATCATACCTATCTTTCCAATCAAAATAAAAATTAGTATTAGCAGTTCAGAATTACATAACAGACACATCGATTTTGCCTGACATGAGCCGCGGCAACAAGTTATCCCGCAACATGGCTAGAGATTGATTTTGCTCCTCCAAAATTCGTTGTTGTGCAAAAAGTGGAGCGCAAAAGCTATTGAATTTGGCAAGTGTTTCTCTGTCAGGAATAATTGCAGGAACATTTTTCATTGTACTACCTGACACTTCCTTGAATGTTGAACCAGAAGCCATTCCTTCAATGATTGGAAGGTTATTCTTCAAGAAATAATATACATATGCTGTTCCAATTTCTGGCTTGGGAACAACCGACTTAAAGCCCTGATTCGTTGTGACCTCCCCTGCCGCTACCGCTATATAACCGATAGGCGCACGGGAAGAAAACAAAACAGTTCCTTCCGGCATAATACTTGCACTGCTATTTTGTAATCCAAGTTCAGTAATATCATTCTCGCCATGCGAGATAAACTTCGACTTATTGACGGAAAGGTCTTTAGGTGTAATCCATGGGATTCCATGAACAGTATAATATTCTGGTTTCTTTTTGGATGGCGTACTTCCACCAACAACAGTTCCCAAATCGCTAATAGTGCCATTTGTCCACTCTGCACGGGCATTCTCAATGAATAATTCTTGAAAAACGGCATCTGCTTGCCGCTCTAAATTATCGTTTATCTTCTGGTTCAGTTCGATTTTCTCTAATATAGGATATAATGTATCACAAATGCGTTTCTGTTCAGAGAGAGGAGGAAGCGATATCTGAAATTTGTTAAGAGTTTCAATAGTTAGTGCTTTCTGTGTTGAACCTATGCACTTAGTATCGATTTGATATTGCGCTTCAGGCGAATTGAGCCATAAATAAAGATATTTGCTCAACAGACTATTGCCCACTCTTAGCCAAGTAAGATTTCCATCCTTAAAATAGAAATTTGTTTCATCTACTAACCAAGGAACACCGAGCGTCCCTACCGATGTTAGGAGGATATCTCCAACTTGAGGAGTACCAAATTTTTCTTGTATTTCATTGAATCTTTTTGTGCTAATGAAAAGTTCTGTAGAAACCGTATTCCCCTTGTGTTTTTCAATTACTTCCTTTCCTCTGTAAAAAGGAATACCCGAGGATTGATACTCTTTTGCAAAAATTCTTTTACTAGAGGTAATGTTACAAACAGAGCCGAGGGGCACACATTCCCAACCCTTTTCTAATAGTTCAAATTTCATACCCAATCGCTCCCAGCCGCATCCTGATTTCGTCCTCTAGGACATGGGATTTTGCAAACAGTTCTGACAATTCCGCGGTCAGCCGTCCCATTTTCTCCTCAAACGGCTCCCCGTCGTCCTCCTGCTCCTCAATGCCCACATACCGCCCAGGGGTGAGGATAAAGTCCTGTTTTTCGATCTCCTGCAAGGTTGCCGCAGCACAGAAGCCCTTGACCTCCTCCAGCGTGCCATCCACAAAGGCGTTGTAGGTATCCGCGATTTTCTGGATATCGTCATCGGTCAGCTCACGCAGTTTCCGCGTCACCATCGTTCCCATTTTCCGGGCATCAATAAACAGTGTTTTCCCCTTTTGCTTTTTATTCTTCGCGATGAACCAGAGCGAGACAGGAATTTGTGTGGTATAGAAAAGCTGCCCCGGCATGGCGATAATGCAGTCAACGAGATCAGCGTTGATGATATTTTTACGGATTTCCCCCTCTCCGCCGGACTGTGAGGACAGCGAACCATTCGCCAGTACCATCCCGATTCGTCCCTGGGGGGCCAGATGCCAGATCATATGCTGCAACCAGGCAAAGTTCGCGTTTCCGGCGGGCGGCGTCCCGTACTGCCAGCGGATATCGTCCAGCAGCTTGTCCTGCCCCCAGCCGGAGAGGTTGAAGGGCGGATTTGCCATAATAAAGTCCGCCTTGAGCTGCGGGTGGCAGTCGTTGAAAAAGGTATCTGCATTGAACTTGCCGAGATCCGCTTCAATGCCCCGGATGGCAAGATTCATCTGTGCCATTTTCCAGGTGGTCGGGTTGGAGTCCTGACCAAAGACGGAAATCCGATTGATATTGCCGCCGTGCTTCTCAATGAACTTTGCCGACTGCACAAACATTCCGCCAGAACCGCAGCAGGGGTCGTAAACGCGGCCATGATAGGGCTGTAAGACTTCTACGAGGGTCCGCACCACGCAGGACGGCGTATAAAATTCACCAGCCAGTTTGCCCTCCTGTTCCGCAAACTTGGACAGGCAGTATTCATAGGTGCGGCCCAGGATATCTTTACTGCTGCCGTGTTCGATCATCTGAATATTCGTGAACAGGTCCACCACCTCACCCAGCCGCCGTTTATCCAGCTCAGGCCGGGCAAAGTTCTTCGGCAGGATGTCTTTCAGCCGCTTGTTCTCCTTTTCGATGCTGCGCATGGCATCGTCAATCACTGTCCCGATCTCCGGGGTGTGGGCGGCGGCGGAAATCGTGGTCCAGCGGGCATTCTCCGGGACAAAGAAGATGTTTTCGGAGGTATACTCGTCCATATCCTCCTCAAAGCCGTCCCCTTCGTCCAGCAGCTCCTGGTACTTTGCCTCGAAACGGTCGGAGATGTATTTTAAGAAAATCAGGCCGAGAACTATGGATTTATATTCCGATGCGTCCATATTGCCGCGCAATACGCAGGCCGCATCCCAGATTTGTTTCTCAAAGCCGATATCGCTGGTGTTTTTTCTGCCATCGTGATTTCTCCTCTGGAATATTTTAGTGCTTTCATTATACAGTCTAAAAAGACAAAATGCAACCGGTTTTGCTGCTTTTATGCCCAAAACGGCCCCGGAATAAAATCCGAGACCGCTGCACTTATTTATTACTTTGGGACACAGACATTGGGAGAATATATTCAAAGTCGCCCAACAAATTCTTGACTTGACATACTGAAGAATTACAAATTCGATATTTTCTGCGGTCAGATACATCAAAAAGAACATAGTTGGTTCCATCAGGATTTAGAGAGCTGCGAAAGCATAATCCGTCAAACATAGTCTGTTCCTCTGGATCTTTCATATGTTTGATATACTCACTGATGTACTGTGTTGCTAAATAGTACGATTTCCCACCATAGTTTGGAATGGCAAAATAGTTAGATATTTCACCATAATCTGTCCATGAAAGAAGGTCTTTTCCGTCGCCATCTAATGCAACCGGGTTTGTGAAGCTATAAACTTTTATATCTTCTGTAAGTTCAACTTGGGCCACACTTACGAATTGTGTAGGAACTGGACGAACCTCCAAAATGGCAGTCCGTATATCTTCTGCTGCATACAAATAGCTAATTCCATCTGGGTTAATCCTCCCTGGTGCTGGGATGCCCGGCTGCGGAGCATCAGAGCCTTCTTCATCGTATCCCCAAAATGACGGCTCTGAATGGCGTTCTACAAACTTTTGGTATGCTTGTTCCAACTTGCCAAGCTCGTCTGGATGATTAGTAAAATAGGCATAAAATTTTACCTGCTCTGTCATTCCTCCATTTTTATCAAAGGTCGGCACAAAGTCTTTTGCAAGTGAAACAAAATCATCCCAAAACGGACCTAAAATGTTATTTTCCAATTCCTTACCAATCAAACGGCAACGAAACAGTTTTGTCCCTTTTTTAACCTGTAAACTAGAAATACCAGATAAGGATTGGATGGTTTCTATTAGTTTACTGTTAGGGAAAAACCTATTGGACAAACGTAATTCTTTATCCAATTCATCAAGCATTTGTTTTGTTTCTTCTTGCTGACGAATTTGGAGAAGAAAAATCAGCAGCATATACATAGAACTTTCATCATCAAAATAGTTTTGTCTGTTATCCATATAATTTGTCCCTTCCTGTAGACTGAAATTATTTTATCAGAAATAATTGTAATTATCAAGAGAAGGTTCAGAAGAATTATCCTTTTCGGCCAGCATCAGTGCGGTGTATTACGGAAAGGATTGATAACAGAAAGGCAGCAGGACATTCTGCGGATTGTTAGAATATTTCGTTGAAATGTTGCAGGAATCGATAAAATTGCCTGAATATTTCCGATTTCATCCAAATTGTAAATATATACTATAACCATGAGAGGCACCTGGGGAGTTCCCCAGGTGCCTCAAATTTGCAATTCGGAGGAAAAATACTATGTTGGAAAGTGTAACCTGTACCCTCTGCGGAGAGGAACTGCCCCCTGCCGACGGCGTAATCTTTGATGGACGGCAGCTGTGCCGGAGCTGCTACGAGGATCATACGGTTATCTGCGACCGCTGCGGAGAACGGATTTGGACAGACGATGACTGCGGTGATGAAAACCATACGCTCTGCCATGACTGTATGGATCGGTACTACGACCACTGCGCGGACTGCGGACAGTTGGTCCCTTTAGAAGACCTGCGTTATCTGCCGGATGAAGATGAGGGCGACAACGGATACTGTGAGAGCTGCTATAACCGTCTGCTTCAGGAGCAGGGCGTCCGAAGCTACTGCTACAAGCCGGAGCCAATTTTCTATGGCTCTGGTAATCGTTATTTAGGTGTGGAACTGGAAATTGACGGGGCCGGTGAATCCGACAGCAACGCTCGGATCATTCGTGGTGTTGGAAATCAGGCCCACGAGCATATCTACGTCAAACATGACGGCTCTTTAGATGATGGTCTGGAGATTGTCTCCCATCCGATGACGCTGGCGTACCATATGTCGGAAATGCCGTGGAAGGAGATTGTCAACAAGGCGCGGCAGCTTGGATACACCAGTCATCAGGCCGGGACCTGCGGACTTCACGTCCATGTCAACCGGTCTAGCCTGGGCGATACATACCGGCAGCAGGATAACACCATAGCACGCATTCTGTTCCTGGTGGAAACGTTCTGAAATGAACTGCTACGGTTCAGCCGCCGGACACAGAGTCAGTTGGAACACTGGGCAGCGCGGTATGGCCGGAAGGATGAACCAAAAGAAGTCCTGAATAATGCCAAATATAGTTATAACCGCTATTCCTGCGTAAACCTGACACCAAGCGAGACGATCGAGTTCCGTATCTTCCGGGGAACTCTCAAATACAACACAATTATTGCCACATTGCAGCTCGTGGAAACGATCTGTGATGTGGCTTCCGCTTTGTCGGACGATGAGGTCAAAGGGCTTACCTGGTCAGAATTTGTGTCCCGGCTCTATGAGGATACCACCCCGGAACTGATCCAGTACTTGAAAGAACGGCGGCTGTATGTCAACGACCCGGTCCCGATGTCGGCGGAGGTGTGAGTTATGTGTGCTATTTTCGGTGTATTGGATTATAAGGGAAATTTGACTGGCGTTCAGCGGTTGCGGGTGGTCAAGGCGTTGGGTACTGCCGCTGAAGTCCGAGGAACAGATGCAACCGGGATTGCATTCTTTCAGCGGAATCAGCTGTGCATCCAGAAAGCGGCAAAACCGGCCCACAAGATGAAGTATCGGATTCCCGCTCAGGTCCGGTATATCATGGGTCATACCCGGATGACCACCCAAGGTCATGCAAGCAGAAATCAGAATAACCATCCCTTTCCCGGCAGAGTGGACGGTACAACCTTTGCACTGGCCCACAATGGCGTCCTCTGCAATGACAGGGAGCTTCGGCGTTCTAACCGTTTGCCTTTGACAGATATTGAGACAGACAGCTACATCGCAGTCCAGTTGATTGAGCAGCTAAATGAACTAACCTTCTATAGTCTCCAGAAGATGGCGGAGTCTGTGGAAGGTTCGTTCGTATTTACGGTACTGGATCAGGACAGCAATGTCTACTTCGTGAAGGGGGATAATCCACTGACGATTTATCACTATCCGGAACTGGGAATCTATCTCTACGCCTCTACGGAAATGATTCTGGTATCTGCGCTCAGAGCCTTGGGGATGGAGGACCTGGAACCGGAAGTAATCGAGCCTGATGACGGAACGATTCTCGTGATCGACCGTGCCGGACGGCAAATGTGGTCACGGTTTGAGATAGAGGAAACCTATGCAGCAGTGTGGATGTCGCCTTGGGAAATGGCATATCAGAGGCAGCAGCAACAGCTGATGGAGGACTTTCGGATAGAATACATTCGAGATCTGAAAGAGATTGCCGGAAGCTATGGCTATGCACCGGAAGAAATTGACAGCTTTCTGTCTGCCGGATACACAGCAGAGGAAATAGAAGAAATGCTCTATTAAGAAAAAGGAGGAAGCAAAAAATGTCCGCAAATGTTGAAACCATGTTCTATGTTCGTGAGAAGCCCTGGCACGGTTTGGGAACGAGAATCGAAAAGGCCCCAACTTCCGCTGACGCGCTGGTCTATGCTGACTTGGATTGGGATGTCATCCAGAAGGCTGTTTACACCGAAGACGGCACTCTGATCTCCGGCTACAAGGTCAACACCCGCAGCACCGACAATGCCGCGCTGGGGATCGTGTCCGACCGCTACAAAGTGGTCCAGAATCGTGACGCTTTCCGCTTCACCGATGACCTGCTGGGCGAGGGCGTGACCTACGAAACTGCCGGTGCGTTGCAGGGCGGTCGCAAGGCGTGGATGCTGGCCCGGATGCCGCAGCGTTATATCGTTGCCGGTGACGAAATTGCTCCGTATTTGGTCGTTATGAACTCCCATGACGGAAGCAGCGGTATCAAAATTGCTATGACACCAGTTCGAGTTGTTTGTCAAAATAGTGCGATGCGTTCCTAATTGAAAAGATTAGGCATATGTCAGAGGAATCCAATAGACATAGAGAACTGGTCATCCGAAAAGTAGAATGAAGGGGTAACGCCCGGAAATGCTTTCTCTGATACTCCGTTTTGCATGAGTAACCTTGCAACAGGAGAAATTGTAAAAAGCACGGTGAAGTCGGCTGAAATATACCCAAACAAGTAAGGCTGTGGAAAGGGCGGCAGAGGTGCTGTCTGTGTATGATAGGCCGGGAGTCTATAAAATACCTATGGTCAGAATGTCCGGAAGGACTGACGAATATCCGAATGTACGGCTCTAAAGGCAGCAGATATAGAAATGTATCTTACCCAACAAAAATCGGGTAGTCTGCGGGGTAAAGTAAAAGTTGTTTTTATGAAATACCCTATTGTGTGAACGGCACAATCCAACAGACAGGGCCAGAGGATAGACCTAAAGGTATATGGACAGATAGGATGATTGGAACGCAGAAAGGTCAGGACATGGAGCTGTTGCAGGCTGAGAAGTGGTGACAGGGAAATCATAACCTGTCTTTGTCTGATTGATAGCGGTGCCATAGTACTGATGAAGCTATAGAAATACAGTGGAGGGAAGGGCACCAGTCGTTAGAGGTATTTACATTTGAAAAGATTTCAAAAAAAAACGTAGCAAAGGTTCGGGTATGACTAAGAAATACTCTAATCCTGAGAAGGAGGTGGGTAGACTTTGCCAACATCCCAGAAGAAAAAGCGCAAGTTAAGAAACGCGGAATACTATGACTTCCAAAGTGTACTGGACTCCCTGTATGCAAAGAGCAGCAAAGATGCGGTCTTTACGGACCTTACCAGCATCATCACCCGGGAAGAGAACATCAGGCTGGCCTATCGGAATCTGAAAAAGAATCCGGGCAGCAAAACAGCGGGAACAGATGGACGGACTATCCGATATCTGGAGAAGCTGAATGACGAAGAACTGATTGGACTGGTCAGAAGGAAAATAGCGTACTACCAGCCACAGAAAATCAAACGGGTAGAAATACCAAAGGACAACGGTAAGAGCAGACCGCTGGGTATCCCAACCATCACAGACCGATTGATACAGCAATGTGTTATGCAGATTTTGGAGCCTATATGCGAAGCAAAATTCTATAAACATTCCTATGGGTTTCGGCCCCTGCGGAGTGCCAAAAATGCAATACACAGATTTCTCCATCTGACAAACCGGCACAACTTCACCTATGTGGTAGACATCGACATCAAAGGATTCTTTGACAACATCAACCACGGGAAATTATTGAAACAGATGTGGACGCTGGGAATACGGGATAAAAAGCTGCTAAAAATCATATCGGTGATGTTGAAGGCAGAAGTAGCAGGCATTGGCTTTCCCAACAAGGGAACACCACAAGGCGGAATCATATCTCCGCTTCTGTCTAATATCGTTCTCAACGAACTGGACTGGTGGATTGCCGGACAATGGGAATGTTTCCCCACAAGACACACCTACACGAGCTGCCATCAATATGAAGCACTCAGGAAAACCCGGATGAAAGAATGCTTCATCCTAAGATATGCCGATGATTTCAAGCTGTTCTGTAAGGATTACCAGACAGCAAAGAAGCTGTTTGAAGGAACAAGATTGTGGCTGCATGACAGATTAGGGTTAGATATCAGCCAAGAGAAATCCAGGATTGTAAATCTGAAAAAGCAGTATTCAGAATTTCTGGGGTTCAAATTCAAACTGCGCCAAAAGGGGAAAAAGTACGTCATTCGAGGTCAGATAAGAGACAAGTCCGTCAAAAAGATAACAGCAAAAGCGAAAAGTCTGGTAAAGGAAATCCAGCACGCCCCTAATAAATACCCTGCTGTTTGTCACTATAATGCGTTTGTCATGGGTATCCACAACTACTACAACAAAGCAAGCGGGGTGTCGTTGGACTTCCAAAAGATTGCATACCAGTTGAACAAGTGCATGGCAAACAGGCTGACACTGAAGAAAAATGGCTTTATCCCGGACTACATCAAAAAGTATTATGGAAAGTCCAAACAACTCAGATTTGTGGGCAATATTGCAATGGTACCCATAGGGTATCTCCAAAATGCGGCAAGCCGCCCCTTCTATAACCGCAACAATATTTACACAAAAGAAGGACGGCAGAATATTCACGACAAGCTGCAATGTGTCAACCAAAGCATCTTACGGTACTTGATGCAGCATCCTGTAAGAAGTGCAACCATTGAGTACAATGATAATCGTCTGTCACTCTATTGTGGACAGCAAGGAAAGTGCGCCGTTACCAAAGAAGAACTTACCATCGGACAAATGCACTGTCACCACATTCAGCCAGTATCAAAAGGCGGCGATGACCGGTATCAAAACCTCATCTTCGTGACAGATACTGTCCACAAATTGATTCACGCTAAGACAGAGGAAGCCATACAGGTGCTTCTTCAGGCAATAGACATATCTCCAAGTGTCATGCGAAAACTCAATAAATACAGACTATTCGCTGGAAATGAGGAAATTTTAATCAATGGATGTTGAACGAAACCTTTTCAGATAATACCAAGAACGATGGAAAGCCGTGTGAGGTGAAAGTTTCATGCACGGTTTGGAGCGGGGGAAAATCTGGAGATGACTTCAAAGGATTACCTATCGCTATCTTTGAATCTTGCTCTTAGTAATGCAAAACGTGTTTGGACAACCAAGCATACAGAGAACGTAATGGGCCGGATTCACGAGGCACGGGAAACACTGCTGCTGGCAGAAGCGTACATGGGCGAGTTGGGCCGTGGAATTGATGCGCTGTCCAAAATCAAACTGCCTGACCGGAAAATTATGCAGTTTATGAACGAGTTCTTCCCCGTCACAGAGGACATGACCGAAACCCAAAAGCGGAACAACACCCGTTTGCTGGAAGACCTGAAAACCCGGTACTGGGAAGCTCCTGACTTGCAGGATACCGGCAAAAATGGCTACCGCTTTATCAATGCTGTCAGTGACTTCGCTACCCACGCTGACCCCATCCGCAGAACGAAAAACAGCAAGGAAAATCTGTTCCTGCGTACCGTTGAAGGCAATCCGATGATTGATAAAGCCTATAAGATGGTACTGGCTGCTGTATAAGAAAGGAAGGACAAACTTATGTGCAAAATGATCTCAACGATTGGAATGAGCCGTGAGGACTGGCTGCAAATAAGAAAATCCGGCATCGGCGGGTCCGATGCCGGTGCCATTTGCGGTCTGAATCCCTATTCCAGTCCCATGTCGGTTTATCGGGATAAAACCTGTGAAGATATTTCCGATACGGACAACGAGGCCATACGGCAGGGCCGGGACTTGGAAGACTACGTTGCAAAACGGTTTACAGAGGCAGCGGGACTGAAAGTACGGCGGTCCAATATGCTGTACCGCAGTAAGGAACACCCCTTCATGATCGCCGACATTGACCGGCTGATTGTCGGTGAAGATGCCGGGTTGGAGTGTAAGACCGCCAGTGCTTACAACGCGGATAAATGGAAAGACGGCACAGTCCCGATGCACTATCTTATCCAAGTGTCACATTATATGGCGGTTACAGGCAGAAAAGCATGGTATATCGCTGTGGTGATACTGGGGAAAGAATTCAAGTTTGCCAGAATTGAACGGGACGATGCTATGATCTCAAATCTGATCGCCATTGAAGAAGCATTCTGGAATAATCATGTCATTTCGAAAATCATACCACCGCCGGACGGCTCCAAAATCTGCGATGAAGTGCTGGAAAAATATTTTCATCGGGCCAGAAAGGACCGTACAGTTCCTTTGATCGGTTTCGATAAAAAACTGGACCGCCGGACAGAACTGCTGAACCAGATCGCCCAACTGGAACAGGAGCAGAAGCAGATTGAACAGGAAGTCAAGCTGTATATGCAAGACAACGAAAGCGCCGTCAGTGACAATTACCGGGTCACATGGACAAACATAGACACTACACGATTGGATATCAAGCGTATCAAAGCTGAAAAACCGGAAATCTATCAGGATTTTGCGAAGACCACATCCAGCCGTCGATTGACGATCAAGGCGGCAAGTTAAGGAGGCGATTGTTAATGAACATGATACGGCTGCTGCGGGCAGACGAGATCGAATGCCGTGTATCCACTATCAGCAAAAAAGGCGTCAGTTTGCTGCTGTATAAGGATGCCCGCGTGGACCAGAGAATCCTGGATGAGACCTTTACCCCGCTGGGCTGGCAGCGCACGCACCAAAGTATTGACGGCAATTTGTATTGTACGGTATCCATTTGGGACGAGGACAAAAAACAATGGATTGCAAAACAGGACGTTGGCACCGCCGGTTATACGGAACAGGAAAAGAGTCAGGCATCCGATTCCTTCAAACGAGCTTGCTTTAACATTGGCATCGGCAGAGAGCTCTATACGGCACCTGACTTCATCTGGGTTACGGCAGATAAAGTAAAGATTCAGGAAAGAGGCAATAAATTGACCACTTATGACCGGTTCCATGTCCAGAGTATTGAGTACAATGACCAGCGTGAGATTTCTGCGCTGGTCATTGCCAATTCGTGGGATAAGGTGGTGTACTCCTGGATTGCAAAAGCTACTGTAACAAAACCGGCAGAACCCAGCTTGAGCAAAACGCAGATGAATAATTTGCAGAAAGAATTGGCACGGACCGGCGTTGCATTGGAGACTGTTCTGAACCGCTATCATCTGAACAGGCCGGAGGAAATGAGTCCTGATACCTATAAACAGGCAATGAGTTCGTTGAAGAAGACTCAAACGAAAAATGGGAC
>CAMWSZ010000034.1 GCA_947177005.1 uncultured Clostridia bacterium
TTGATGTTAGGATTAGGGGCTGTCATGTTGATAGCTGTTGTGGCCGTGGGGGCGGTTTTCTACGGGGCCCGCCGGAACGCCGAACCGGAGAAACCGGTCGTGACCGCTGATTTGCTGGGACAGAGCCTGCGGACGGCACAGGAATTGGTATCAGTATCTTATCATTATACCAATATGGCGAGATATGAGAATCAAAAAGAATTTTACGGTTGGAAAATCCCCTTTACAAGCAAATACTTTATCGCTTCTTATGACGGCGTTATCAAAGCAGGGATAGATCTCAGCACAGTAACGCCGGACGTCAACGAAGGAAAAAAGCTGGTAACGGTAAAATTGCCGGAAAGTCAGGTAATCTCTCACGAAATTAAAGAAGACAGTTTGACCGTATATGACGAAAGCAATAATTTACTGAATCGAATCAGTATCAACGATTACGCGGAGTTTGCAACGGATCAGAAAGCAGTATGGGAGGAACATGCCATTGAAAACGGCCTGCTGACAGAGGCCGGCGATAGAGCAAAGGAAGTGGTGGAATCCCTGTTAAACATGGTGCCGGGGATGGAGGAATACACCTTACAGGTAGAATAGGAGGAAAAGCAATGGATTGTCCGATTTGCGGCAGCGCGATGAAAAAAGGCAGACTGACATACCAGAACCGCTGGCTGGCGGGAGCCTGGACGCCGGAGGACTGTGCGCAGCTGAAATATTTTGCACAGGCATTTTACGAGAGCAAGGATACAGTGGTGTTTTCACCGGCGGAGGAGGGCTGGTACTGCTCCCTCTGCAAAAAGACGCTGGCGGTCTTCGACACAGCCGAGAGCCGGATCTACGGCTCCGCCGCCAACGACGGCATCGAAAAATAGGGAAAAGCCCGGAGAAATCCGGGCTTTTTGCTTGACAACTCCTGATAGCTATGGTATGATGCCCCTATAAAATTATTGTAAAACAATAATTTACAATAATTTTGTGAGGAGGTTACGCCCATGACTGCCAAGAAAGCCGGTGCCGCTGCCGGTCTGCTCTTCATTCTGCTGCTCACCGCCGCCGCACGCTCTTCCGCCCCGGAACGCTTCGGCCTGTGGCTGCGCACCCTCTCCCTGTCCGGTACAGCCGGGAACCTGTCGGCCTGGGGGATCGTGCTGCTGCTGTCCGCACTCCCGGCGTTGGGACTGCTCTGGCGGGGCCGGAACCGCTGGAATTGGCTGCTGCCGCTGGCGTCCCTGCAAATCTTTTTCGGCCTCTACTTCCTCATCAATCCCACGCTCCTGAATCCGGTTCTGGACCTGGGTCAGATGTGGGGTCTGGCGGTCCTTGTTGGTACGGTCTCGACGCTGCTGGCGTGGGCAGTGCTGCGGGGTCTGGAGCGTCTGGAAAAATCCGTTTCCCTTGGCCGCACGCTGTCCCTGCTGCTGGACGCCGCCGGATGCCTCGTCCTGTGCCTGTCCGGCTGGGACCATGCCGTCTCCCTCTGGGAAAAAATCCGGCAGGCGGCTGAGGCCAATACCGCCATTCCGGACCGGCTTCTGCCTACCTATTTTATGCTTACCCTTCTGACGCTTGCAGATTTGGTTTCGGTTCTGCCAGGCTGTCTGGTCCTGTTTTGGGGCGGTGACCTGGCCCGTGCAATGGAAAACGACCCCTTCAGTGCGGAGACGGTCTCGCTGTCCGAAAAGCTCAGCCGTTGGTGCGCCAAAACCGCCACCGTCTCGGTTCTGCTCTGCGTGGCCGGAAACCTGCTGCAAATGCTGTTTTTCCCTGTCCTGCTCCAGATGTCTGTCACTGTCTCGTTCCCCTTTGTGACCGTCCTGCTGTCCGCGGCGCTGGGACTGCTCTGCCGCTATATCCGGCAGGCGAAGGCCGTCAGCGACGACAACGCAGGCTTTATCTGAGGGAGACGGCATGGCGATTGTTGTCACGCTGAACGAGGTCCTCAAAAAACGGGGGATCACCGGAAAAGAGCTGTGTGCCAAAATTGGCATCACGGAGGCGAATCTGTCGATTCTGCGTTCCGGAAAGGCCAGCGGCGTCCGCTTTCACACCATTAATAAAATCTGCTACTATCTGGACTGTGATGTGGGGGACATCCTGCATTTCGACGGAAACCTGGAGGAAACCGAACATGAAACATAAACTGACGGTCCTGCTGCTGGCCCTGTTTCTTTTGACGGGCTGTTCCATTGCCCAGCCGGAAGCCGTGAACCCTGCGTCCGACCGTTTTGCCGGATTCTATGTGGTTTATAACAGAAACGGTTCCGGCAGCGGCTGGAACGATAATCCCGCCCTGACCGAGTACGGTTCCTGGACGGCGGATACGGAATTCGGAAAAATCAGCGTCCCGAGGCAGGTCCTGGTGGCGGAGGAACGCGATAACCAGTACATTTTTCCCGGTCTGGAGGGCTACAGCCTGTTTCTCGTCAGCGGAACCGAACCGGACGGCTCTGTCTATACGGAATGCGTCTCCGACATGGCCCCCGGCAGCGAGGGAATCTCTACGAGAGTGGGAGACGAAGGGACCAGCAATCTCATCAGCGGGGTCATTTATACCGGCCCGCCGCAGGGAGCCGCAGAACCTGATGCAAACGGCCATTTTATGGCTTACCGTGTCTACCAGTCCCCGGACGGCGCCGTCTATCTGGACGGCAGCGGCAATGGTTTTACGGGCGGAGGCTCTTCCTACTGGGAAACACAGTCCTATACCACTACAAAAAACGGGGAATCCACTACGGACACCATTGAAGTAAAGGTGACTGTCAAGAGCGCGCCGCGTCTGGAACGTCTGACGGTCTCCCAGTTTGATGGGCAAAACTCCCTGCTGTCCTCCGACGGTCTGGCTCCGGGTGATGATCTGCCGGAAATCCGCTGCCTGCCGGAAGCCGCCTGGATTCTGATAGAAGAGCAGAGCGCGGACGGCACGGTCCGTACCGTGTACAACAAGCCGGAAAATCAGGAGGAACCGGTGTATCACACGGTGGTTCTGCTGGATGACGCCGGTCTGGGCCGCACAACAGACCTGCAAATTTTCGGATAAAGAAACTGCGGAGAGTTTTTTATGCTCTCCGCAGTTTTTCCAGCATTTTTTGGAATTCACCGTCTAGCGGACAGGACAGCTCCACCGTCTCTCCGGTGCGGGGATGCACAAACCGCAGTCCCACCGCGTGCAGACACTGCCCCGTCAGGCCGGATACAGGCTTTTTCGCCCCGTACACCGTATCTCCTAAAATCGGGTGCCCGATGTACGCCATATGCACCCGGATCTGATGCGTGCGGCCCGTCTCCAGACGGCAGCGGATATGGGTATACCCCGCAAACCGCTCTAGAACCTCCCAGTGCGTCACGGCATCCCGCCCGCCGCGCTCTGTGACCGCCATTTTTTTCCGGTCCGACCCGCAGCGCCCAATGGGTGCGCTGACAGTCCCCCGGTCCTCCCGAAAACCGCCCGCGGCAATCGCTTCATACGTCCGTGCCAGACTGTGGTCCTGAAGCTGGGCGGCCAGCGCCTGGTGGGCGGCGTCGTTTTTGGCGGCGATAATCAGGCCGCTGGTGTCCCGGTCGATCCGGTGGACGATCCCCGGACGCAGCGCGCCGCCTACGCCGCTCAGACTCCCGCCGCAGTGGTACAGCAGGGCATTTACCAGCGTGCCGTCCGGATGTCCCGGCGCGGGATGCACCACCATTCCCGACGGCTTGTTCACCACAATGACGTCGCCGTCCTCAAACACCACATCCAGCGGAATATTCTGGGGTACGGCGTCCGCCGGTTCGGGTTCCGGCACCGTCACCGACACCCTCTCGCCTCCGGACAGCTTGCAGCTTTTCGGAACGGTTTTTCCGTTTACGGACACCTGTCCCGTTTCGATCAGGCGCTGTATAGCGGAGCGGGACAGTTCCGGCAGGGACGACGCCAGAAATCTGTCCAGACGCAGCCCGCCGCTTTCCGCAGTCAGAACAACCGTCATTTCTCTGGCTCCGTTTTCACCGCCTTATCGTGCAGCAGCAGATAGTACGCCGCAAAGCCCACCGTGCCGCACACCACCAGCATATCCGCCACATTGAATACCGGATAACTCATAAACTGGAAATTGAACATATCCACCACATAGCCCAGCCGCACACGGTCCAACAGATTCCCCAGGCCGCCGCCCAACACCAGCGTCAGCGTCCACATCGCCAGCGGATGCGGAAAAACTTTCCGTACCAGCAGCGCCGCGATACCCGCCATCAGCACGGAGGTCAGACCGGTCAGCAGCCAGGTGTGGCCGGTGAGAATGGAGAACCCGCCGCCGGTATTGCGGATATAGAACAGCTCCACCACGCCCGGCAGCAGCGGCGCGGACTCGTACAGGGCCAGATGAGCGGTCACATACAGCTTCACGGCCTGATCCGCCGCGACGCATAGAACGATAGCCAGGATATACAGCATAACTTGTCTCCTACATCTGCACAACTTCTTCCGCCGGCTTCTGACAGGCTTTCATGGATTTCACATGCAGCACCGGGCCGTCGCCCCCATAGGGGTCCCAGTGCTCCATCCGGGCCTCCGCAGTCACTTCCACCCAGGCCCGTTCGGGGATCTTGCTCACGTCATAGCCGGTGCAGGCTACGGCCAGAAAGTTCATGTCCTCCGCACAGCACACCATTGCAAAACGTCCCGGGGTGAAGTAGGGGCCGTACTTGGGCGGCTTGCACATAATGGCACGGAAAATAACCGTTTTTCCCGCGTACATCTCCGGATGATCCATGATCTCCACATACCAGAGGCCGTAGTCCCCGTCGGAAATACGGATTTCCGGCTGGTCCAGGTCAAAGGCGGAGACGGTGCCGTCCATATAATTTTCACTGTCCCCATCCGTTTTTTCCAAATAGATCTCCGCCCGGCGGTTCACCAGACGCAGATTTTTTTTGCGCAGGGAAACGCACAGCTCATCCGTACAGCGGTTAATCAGAATCATATCCGCATTGCGGAGCTTTTCCATCATCAGCGACGCCATGTTTTTGGCGTACATATCGAAGGTGGGGCCGTCGGCCAGGGCGATGATCTGATACAGCGCCCAGCTCTGAGGCATGGAGTTGACATAAAAATCCTGAATCTGCCACACGCCGTTGAACTCGACAATAATCTGTTCCGCACGGCATTTCCGGCGCTGCTCCTCCAGAAATTCAGGAGTCAGCTCCTCCTGACCGTCCACCGTCACGACGGTAACGTTCCGCAGCAGCTTCTGGTCATACTCCTCTTCCCCCTCCTCACAGCACAGCAGCATCGTGCGGTCCTCTCTTGCGAAGCCGTCGGAGAGAATGCCGTTGATAAAAGAGGTCTTCCCACTGTCCAGAAACCCGGCGATCAGATATACGGGATAGATAGTGTCCTGCGCCATTGCTTACACCTCAAAGAGTTTTTTCAGGCCCGCCTCGTCCAGCTTGCTGCCGATGACGCACAGCCGTCCGGTATAATCGGCGGGGCCGGTGCGGACCTGATGTTCCTCGGGCACGTAGTCGAAATGGAGCCAGGTCTCGCCGCCGGAAACGATGCCCTTTGCACGCAGAACCGTGCCGTAGGACCCGCTGTCCAGTTCGCTGAGAATATGGTCCAGCTGTCCGGCGGTGAAGGTACGCGCCGTCTCTACGCCCCAGCTGGAAAAGACCTCGTCCGCATCGTGGCCATGGTGGTGGTGATGATGATGCTCATGGTCATGACCGCAGCAGCACTCGTGGTCATGATGATGCTCATGCTCCTCATCGTGATGATGTTCATGCTCGTGGTCATGATCGTGATCGTGATGATGCTCGTGGTCATGATGATGCCCGCAGACGGGACACACGCCGTCCTCCTCCGCCAGCAGGTCAGCGGCGAGGGTGTTCCCCTCCTCCATTGCCGACAGCATCTGTGCGCCGGTAAGCTGATCCCAGGGGGTGGTGACAATCGGGGCGCCGGGGTTCTTCTCACGCAGCAGCGCCACCGCCGCCTCCAGTTTTTCCTGACTGAGCTTTTGGGTGCGGCTCAAAATAATGGCGCCTGCGTGCTCGATCTGATTGGCATAGAATTCGCCGAAGTTTTTCAGATAGGTTTTGCACTTGGATGCGTCCGCCACCGTAACGGCGCAGCCCAGAGACATCCCTTCCACCTTTCCGGCTACGCCCTGCACGGCGCGCACCACGTCGGACAGCTTGCCGACGCCGGACGGTTCGATCAGGATACGGTCCGGCTGGAACTGGTCCATGACCTTGTGCAGAGCCTCGCCGAAGTCCCCCACAAGAGAGCAGCAGATACAGCCGGAGTTCATTTCCGAGATCTCGACGCCCGCGTCCTGAAGAAAACCGCCGTCGATGCCGATCTCGCCGAACTCGTTTTCGATGAGGACAATTTTCTCCCCCTTCAGGGCCTCATCCAGCAATTTTTTAATGAGGGTTGTTTTTCCCGCGCCCAGGAAACCGGAGATCACATTTACTTTGGTCATGATAAATACGCCTCTTTCTGAAACAAAATTAATACTATCATAATCCTAATTTCCCCAAACCGCAAGGGGAAAGATGGAAAAAACAGGGACCGCCAATCAATCGGCAGTCCCTGTAGTGCTGGAGCGGGCGACGGGGCTCGAACCCGCTACCTCCACCTTGGCAAGGTGGCGCTCTACCAGATGAGCTACGCCCGCACAACATGGAGTAGTATAGCAGGCGTCCGCGGATTTGTCAAGGGGTTTAGAAAAATTTCTCATAAATTTTTTGCGGCGGGGATTTTTCGAAATTTCCTCTTGACAAACTGTTCATACTGTGTATACTGTTCATATACACATCAACAGAGGTGATGCAATGGATATCATCATCAGCAATACCAGCGGCCAGCCAATCTATGAGCAGATCTGCCGTCAGATCAAGGGTGCCATTGCCGCCGGGAAGCTGGCCCCCGGCGAGGCGCTGCCCTCCATACGCGCGCTGGCCCGGGACCTGCGCATCAGCGTCATCACAACCCGGCGCGCCTATGAGGAGCTGGAGCGGGACGGCTTTATCTGTACCGTAGCCGGAAAGGGGAGCTTTGTCGCCCAGCAGAACCTGGAGCTGGCCCGGGAGAGCAGCCTGCGGGAAATCGAAGCCCATTTGCAGGCCGCCGTGGAGCTGGGACGCCAAAGCGGTCTGACTATAGACGATTTGCAGGATATCCTGCGTATACTGAGCGAGGAGGACTAAACGCTATGGAAAGCAATATTGTCGAGATCAAGGGCCTGAGCAAACACTATAAGGATTTTTCCCTTGAAAACCTGAATCTCAATCTGCCTGCCGGGTGCATTTTGGGACTGGTGGGGGAAAACGGCGCAGGCAAGAGCACAACCATTCGCCTGATTATGGACGCCATTGGACGGGACGCCGGTACAATCACCGTCTTTGGTATGGACAATCAAAGCCCTGATTTTATCCGTCTGAAGGAGGATATCGGCGTCGTGCTGGACGAGACCTATGTCCCGGAAATCATCACGGCCAAACAGTTGGGCAAAATTATGTCGGGCACCTACCGGCACTGGGACCAGAACGCCTATGACGGCTGGCTGAAAAAATTCGGCCTGCCGCCGGACAAAAAATTCAAGGACTACTCCCGGGGCATGACGATGAAATTGGGCATCGCCGCCGCCCTGAGCCACGGCGCAAAGCTGCTGCTTTTAGACGAGGCCACCAGCGGTCTGGACCCAATGGTCCGGGACGAGCTGCTGGACGTGTTCGCGGATTTCGCGGTGCAGGACGGACACGCGGTGCTGCTGAGCAGCCATATCGTCAGCGACCTGGAAAAGATCTGTGATTACATCGCGTTTCTGCATCAGGGAAAGCTGGTGCTGTGCGAGGAAAAGGATGTGCTGCTGGACCGCTACGGCATTTTGAAATGTTCCAAAGAAGAGTTCGGGACGGTTCCCGAAAACGCCGTACACGGCGTCCGGAACGGGACCTACGGCGTGGAAGCTTTAGTCGAACGGGACCGGGTCCGCGGCGGACTGCTGGTGGAACGGGCAACACTGGAGGATATTATCCTGTACCTGTCAAAGGAGGACAAAAAATGATTGCTCTGATCAAAAAGGACCTGTATCTTGTGGGAAAACAGGCGTGGACTCTGTTGGGAATTGCACTGCTTTTCTGCATCAGTCCCAAACTTGAGAGCTTTGGCAGCACGTATGCCATTGTGCTGGCGATGACCCTGCCGCTGACGGCGTTGACCTACGACGAGCGCTGCCACTGGGATCAGTATATGGCTATGACGCCCTGTCCGCCGAAAAAAATCGTCCTGAGCAAGTATCTGTTCGCGCTGCTTTTGATAGCCGCCGCGCTGGTTATAACTTTAATAGTTCCCCTGGCCAGAAGCTTCGTCACCGGCGACACAGAATTCGACTTGGCCGAAAAATTGGTTGGCAGCGGTTCGATTATGACAATGGTCCTGCTGGTCAACGCGCTCATGATCCCGACCGCTTACCGGTTCGGGGTAGAAAAAGGCCGTCTGACGATGATGCTGATGTTTTTCCTGGCGTTTGGCATCATCATCGGCGGCGCGAGGGTCATGGGCGGCGATAAAATGTTTGGCTGGATGGAAACAATGCCTCTTGCCACGCTGGGCGTGTGCGTACTGGCGGCGGTGCTGTTTCTGAACGTTGTCTCCTACTTTCTGGCTGTCCGGTTCTACCTGAAACGCCGTTCCGGTGCCTACGACTGAAAAAGAGAGGGGGAGTCTGCGTATGCGGGGCCTGCTGCGGAAGGATTTTTATGTGACAAGAAAAACAGCCGCCATGTATTTTGGGATCGTTCTGTTTTTCTGCCTGCTCCCGTCGGTGTGGTATCTCAGCGTCTCCTATGCAATGGTGCAAGCCTATATGCTCTCCATTAGCATCATGTATATGGACGTCTACAGCGGCTGGGACCGGTTCACGGCGATGCTCCCGTACCGGATCGAGGAAATTGTTCTGAGCAAATATCTGATTTTAGCCTTTTACACACTGCCTCCGGCGGCGTCACTGCTGCTGCGTGATCTCGTACAGGCGGTCCGGGAACCCGGCTCGGTGAACTGGCTGTACAGCGGCTGTACGGTCCTGCTGCTGTTCGAGTCGATGTTGCTGGCGGTTGCTGTGACCATACCGGTCTTCTACCGGTACGGCGCGAACAAGGGCCGGGTCATCATTGTCGCCGTTCTGCTTGCGTGTATGATAGGCGGACAGTCGGTGATCTATTACACCTGGAAATACGGGCCGCTGTCTCTGGTGCTGCCGTTTGTGACCGTTCCCCCGTTCCTGACGGCTGTCCTGTGCGCCGTCCTGGTATGCGCCGCCCTCGCCCTCTCCTACCGCCTGAGCGTGTCCTTTTACCGAAACCGGCGGTATGGCGCGTATGACGCATAAACTGCCGAAAATTTTGTTGACATCAGAAATACAACGTGATACCATACAAAGTGCTGTTTACGGCGTCCGCCCTCCGGGACCCGGTAGGCGGCACTTTTTTTGGAAGAATCACGAACGAAAGGGGAAGCAACAAATTTTATGGAAGAAAAAGAAAAAAGCGTACAGGAAAATAAAATGGGCGTGATGCCCATTAACCGTCTGCTGGTGAGCATGTCGGTGCCGGTCATGCTGTCGATGCTGGTGCAGGCGCTGTACAATATCGTGGACAGTGTGTATGTGTCCCGCATCAGTGAGAACGCGCTGAACGCCGTGGGCCTGGCGTTTCCGGTGCAGAACCTGATGATCGCCGTGGCTACCGGCACCGGCGTGGGCATCAACGCCCTGCTGAGCAAAAGCTTGGGCCAGAAAAATTTTGAGCGCGCCAATCAGGCCGCGGTCAACGGCGTATTTTTAGCGGTATGCAGCTACATCGTCTTCGCCCTGCTGGGCGGACTGTTCTCCCGCCAGTTTTTTCTGATCCAGACCGAGGTCGTCGAGATCGTGGACGGCGGCACGGCCTATCTGCAAATCTGTACTATTGCATCCTTTGGTATGTTTTTGCAGGTCACCTTTGAACGCCTGCTCCAGTCCACCGGCAAAACAATTTATTCAATGGGAACCCAAATGGTAGGGGCGGTCATCAATATCATCTTTGACCCTATCTTTATCTTTGGCCTGCATATGGGTGTAGCGGGCGCGGCGGCGGCTACCGTTATGGGCCAGATCATCGCCTGCATTGTCTCTATTATCGTAAACGCCGCAAAAAATACGGAAATTTCTGTAAAAATGCGGGGTTTCCGTCCGGACGGCGCCATCATCAAGCGCATCTACGCCGTAGGTATCCCGTCCATTACAATGGCGGCCATCGGTTCTGTCATGACGTTCGGGCTGAACAAAATCCTCATCAGCTTCACCACGACCGCCACCGCCGTTTTCAATGTCTATTTCAAGCTGCAAAGCTTTGTCTTTATGCCCATTTTCGGCATGAACAACGGCATGGTCCCTATTGTCGCCTACAATTTCGGCGCGAAAAAACCGGACCGTATGTTGCAGACCGTCAAGCTGGGCATCCTCTACGCAACCAGTATTATGGCTATCGGCTTTCTGGTATTCCAAGCCCTCGCCGGTCCGCTGCTGCGCATCTTTGAAGCCTCCGAAAATATGCTGGCTATCGGCATCCCGGCCCTGCGGATTATCAGCATCGCCTTTCTTTTCGCCGGGTTCTGCATCGTGTCCTCCTCCTTCTTTCAGGCGCTGGGGCACGGCGTGCTGAGCCTGCTCATCTCTCTGGTGCGGCAGCTGTTCGTACTTCTGCCGGCGGCGTGGCTGCTGAGCCTGTCCGGACGCCTGGAGCTGATCTGGTTTGCGTTTCCTATCGCGGAGATCGTTTCGGTGGCGATGTGCGTCGCATTTCTGCGGTATGTGTACAGAAGGGAGATCCAGCCTATCCTGTAAAAGAGGTTAAAAAAATAGCATATAAGTATCTTGACGCACAGCGTAAAATATTATATAGTGTAGAGAGAATGGGAATCTGAGAGAGATTTCCCGGTCGGAGAAAAGAGAAGGCTGTTTCGAAAGCCGCTGAGGAAAGGAAGTGCAACAATGGCACGCTGTCCGGACTGCGGGCATATGAATGATGACTCGCGTAAATTCTGTACCGCCTGCGGCAGTCCCCTGGACCCGGATGTCCGGTTGATCCAAAGCATTGAAAAGAGCAAAAGACCTGCCGCGGAACCCGTCAAAAAGCAGGAAGAGGAAGAGAAGAAAAAGAAGCCTATCGCGCTGCAAAATGATGATGACGACTATGAGTTTACCCGGCACGAGGAGGAGAAATCCAGTGCCGTCCCGTGGGTGATCGCGGGACTCGTTGCAATAGCCGTGATTGTCGCGTGTGTGCTATTGCTCAAATAACCGGCATAAACAGGAGGCAGACGCCTCCTGCTTTTTTATTCCTGTTTCTTTCTTCGTCCGGTCCGGCTGAGAAAAACCGGGCAGAATTCTGCGGGCGTTTGGGCGGCCCGCAAAATCTGCCAAATAAACCCTATACTTTCCCCGAAAAGAGTGCTATAATAATGCCAGCTTAATTATACAGGGGGAGGTCATGTCCGTGCGTACCGCAAATAAGCCCCGGAGAAATTTCCTGTACATAGCCCTTTTGCTGGCGGGGATCTGTATCCTGTTCCACTGGTATTCCACCACAAACAGCAGGCGGATCGAGACCCAAAATCTGAACTATGCAATGGACGAGGCCCGGCAGACGGCCGGCCGGATCAGCAGTGAACTGACCAACGCGCTCCGGCGCGTGCGCAACTATACTTATTTCCTCAGCATAACGCTGACCGAACCGGACATTACGCTGGAGATGCTGCAAGAAATCGAGGAGAACTCGGATTTCGACGCCCTGCGCTACATCAGTAAGGACGGCGTCTATCAGGCCTCCAGCGGTGCAGCCGCCAACATTCTGGACCGGGACTATTATCTCAGAGGAATGCAGGGGGAGAGCGGCTGCACCGTGATTTTTGACTCCCGCATCACCCATGAAACCATGATGGGCTTTTATTCTCCGCTCCAATGTCAGGGAGAAATTTTCGGGACGCTGATGGGCGTGTATTTTGCGCAGGATTACCTGCGGGAGATGCTGTCTGCCAGCTACTTCGGCGAGACGGCCAACGCCTATCTCTGTACCGGAGAAGGGCAGGTCGTCGCCAGCTCCACCGGCAAACAGTATGACCAGCTTCTGCCGGAGCTGCTGGTGGAAAGAAATATCGTTGACGGTAAGAGCGCCGCGGAAGTCTGGGACGTTTTCTTTGGCAGCGCAGAGGAGGCGGGGCTGATCTGTCCCCCTGGCGGTCAGACGGATAATATCTGTCTCGTCCGCGTGCCAGACTATGACTATGTGCTGGTCCAGACCTTCCCCAAGAGCGTAACACAGAATATGATCCGGAGCGCGGAAGAGACCGGCATCATTTTGCAGGTCATTCTGGCCGGCCTGTTTGCCCTCTATATCCTCCTCCTGCTGCTCCACAGCCGGAAGGCCCGGCAGTCGCTGGAGAAGGAAAACCGGGAGATGGAATATATTATCAACGGCGTCAGCACGCTGTTCGCACGCTTTATCCTGGCGGACATGGAGGAGGACACCTACTGCTATCTGGCCGGGACCGCGCCGGAACGTGCCGGCCTCCCCGCCGCGGGCCGGTATGAGGATTTCGCGGCCTATCTGGACTCCTTCCCGGCGGAGGACGAGGACCATGACAAATTCCGGGCGCTGGTGGCACGGGACGGCGTCGTCCGGGCGCTGGACGGCGTGGCGGATATGCAGGCCGAGTACCGCACCTGCGGAAATGCGTGGGAGCACCTGAACATTATCTGTCTGGAACGGAAGGAGGGCCGCGCCAAAAAGGTCCTTTTCATGCGGCAGAATATCACCGCCCTGAAGGAGAAGGAGCTGCGGGCACAGGCGGAAATCTCCCTCGCAAACCGGAAGGAACGGCAGTACCGTATTGCAGTCACCTCCGGCGCGTTCAGCACCTTTGAGTTCAATCTGACCCAGGACCTCATTGAGCATGACATCTGGCGCATGGTGGACGGAAGGCGGGTCTCGTTTCTGGAGAGCGTGGGGCTGACAGCGCCCTGTCCGGCTTCGGTGTGTCTGGAAAAATGGAGGGCCTATATCCTGGAGGAATCGGTGGAGGAATATAAGCGGGTGGTCAACCTGCCGTATTTGCAGCAGCGCTTCGAACAGGGTGAGCCGGAGGTCACGCTGGACTTCTGGGGCCTGATGGCCGTCGGACAACAGATATGCGTGCGGCAGTCCTTCCTCATGGCCCGGGACGACCAGACGGGGGATATTATGGTCATGGGGGTATCCAAGGACATCACGCTTCAGGTCCAAAAGCAGCGGGAGCAGACCCGTGTGCTTCAGGAGGCCCTGATGCTGGCCCAGCACGCAAACGCTGCAAAAACCACCTTCCTCAACAATATGTCCCACGATATCCGGACGCCGATGAACGCCATTATCGGTTTTACCAACATCGCCGTCAGCCACATCGACAACAGAGGGCAGGTGCAGGACTGTCTCCATAAGGTACTGTCCTCCAGCAACCACCTGCTCAGTCTTATTAAC
>CAMWSZ010000035.1 GCA_947177005.1 uncultured Clostridia bacterium
CTTTGAGCAGCTTGCACAGTATACCAAACTGTCCACCATTTGTCAAGCCTTTTTTCGACTTTTTAAATCTTTTTTTCTATGCCGTCATCTCTCACACTCCCGTGCCGTCTGACAGCTTGCATAGTATAGCAAATGTTTCCTGCTATGTCAACACCAAATTTCAAATTCCGTCAGATTTTTTCTCTGGGGCGTCAGTAAGCGGCGACGATCCCACCGTCATTGGCGTAAACGGTAGAGATTCCGCCGGTATTTACGATCAAGATTTCACTAAACCGGCATCTTTGCATGGCCAGATCCTTCACATACTCAGCCCGATCCAAACAGTTGCAGTGGGCCAGAACCAGTCTCCGCCCTGCGTGCTCCGCGTTATCGGCCATACAGGCGGTCATTCGGGCCAGGGTCTGTTTCATTGACAGTCCCTGACCAATTTTCTGGATCTCGCCGTGTCCGTTGGAGCTCATAAGCAGCTTCCCCCGCAGTGCGCCGGTAACGAGGGACTGCACTTTGGTGAGCCTGCCGTTTTTCCGCAGGTTATCGAGATTTTCCAAAACAAAGAGGGTTTGGAGCCGGTTGATATAGGCGTTCACGAACTCCACGACCTGAGCGAAGGGGGTATTTTTGCTAACCAGCTCATGGATCAGGAGCATGACTTGGGTCTGTCCGGCGGAAGCGGACATAGAGTCAAACACGTATACATTCCCCTTCCCGCCCTCATCTTTATAGATATCCCGTGCCTGCACGGCGGCGTTATAGGACCCGGAGAGTTTACCGGAGAGGGTAACGATATAATTATCGCCGTCATCGCAGAAGCATTCCATAAAAGCGTCAGGCGAGGGGCAGGCAGTTTTGGGAGCGTCTGGCCAGGCGCGCATTTTGCTCAGCAGATCCGCCTGCACGAAATTCTCGCCGTCAATAATTGTATCGGTTCCGACTTGGATAGACAGCGGTACTTTGGACACGCAGGGCAGCCGGAGCATATCCTCGGACATATCGGTACAGCTATCGCAAATAATACGGTACGTCATATCAGCAATCACCTCAAGTAATATAATAAATCAGATTATAACGTATTTGGAGAAAAAGTCAATGGGCGCACAGAAATTTCCCCGCAAAGAAAGCCGGACGGCGAACCCATCCGGCGGCAGTCATCAGGGGACAACCAGCATACCGACGCCCAGTCCCAGCAGTGCGCCCATGAGGACCTGAAGCGGGGTATGGCCCATAACTTCCCGCAGGTCATCGGCCAGATCCTCGGCAGTAAGCTGTTCCACATGTTTGAGGAGCATATTGACGAGCCGTGCGGTATCACCGGCGCTTCTGCGGACATTGCAGGCGTCGTACATCACGACGGCGGAGAGGGTGACGGCCACGGCGAACGCGGGGCCGTCGATCCCGTAGAGTCTGCCGAGGGCGGTGGTACAGGCGGTCACCAAAGCGGAGTGGCTGCTGGGCATACCGCCGCTGGAGAAGAATCTTCTCCACTCCGAGGCACCCAGCAGCACCAGGTCCAGGATCACTTTCACCATCTGGGCGAGGAACCAGGCCAGCAGGCCGCAGTCAATCATAGGATTTTTGGTCAGGACGCCGAAATACACACCTATTTCCTCCTATCCGCCAGACTGTCAGCCAGCCGGCATAAAAAGTGAGAATTTTGGAAGCCGGCCAAGGCGAGTTTAGCGCGTTTAGTTTCCTCCTCGACCAACGCGCCGCAGGCATCCAGACCGATTAAATCAACAAAGGTATATTTATCCATTGCCCGGTCCGAGCCTACGGGTTTTCCCAGCTCCTGTTCGTTGGCGGTAACATCCAGCATATCGTCCCGGACTTGGAAAGCGAGTCCGAGATGAGCGGCGTAATCCGACGCGCATTTTCTGGCCTCACCGTCTCCGCCTGCGGCGATGCACCCCAGTTCGGCGGCGGCTTTTAAGAGCATACCGGTTTTCAGACCGTACAGGAATGTCAATTCCTGCCTGCCGGCCGCCAGCTTTTCCACGTCCAGGATCTGTCCGGCGACCATGCCGTTTCCGCCTGCGGCACCAGCCAGCACGGCGGCAGCCTCAGCTTTTTGTTCTCCGGACAGCTCCGGCGCGGCGGCAATCAAGCCGAATGCCTCTGTGAGCAGGGCGTCGCCGGCCAGCACGGCCACGGCCTCACCGAAGACCACATGACAGGTTGGACGGCCCCGGCGCAGGTTATCGTCGTCCATGCAGGGCAGGTCGTCATGGATGAGTGAATAAGTATGCACCAGTTCCAGGGCGCAGGCGAGGGGCAGGGCAAGCTTTCGGCTGCCGCGCAGCAAATCGCAAAAGGCGAGGGTCAGAACCGGACGGATTCTTTTTCCGCCGCCCAGCAGGCTGTAGCGCATCGCCTTCTGCAAGCGGTCATAGGGCTGTTTATCCGTGAAGAGCGTCTGTAAAAACGCCTCAGTTTCCTGAAAATAGACCTGATAACGGTCCTGAAAATCACGCATAGAGCATCCTCCTAAAACGGCGGATCATCGCATTCCAGGGTCTGGTCAAAAAACGGCAGCTCCTGAGGCGTGCCGTCCGGACCTTTCTGGAGTCTGACGACAGTCTGTTCCGCGCTGTCCAACAGAGCGGAGCAGCGGGACACGAGCTTAGTCCCCTCCTCGAACAGGGCCAGCGAATCAGCCAGCAGCACGTCGCCGCGCTCCAGCAGGGACACGATCTGTTCCAAGCGGTTCATATTGCTTTCAAAGTTATTTTCGTTAATTGGGATACTGGAATTTTGTGTACTCACAGCTTTTCCTCCCTATTTTCATCAATAACGTTCTCCACCCGGCAGCACAGGGCTCCTTCTGCCAGGCGGCTGATGACTTTCGTACCAACGGGGGCGTCCTTGGCTCTTCTGAGGGGCACGCCGTCCTCATCAGTGACCATAGCGTAGCCGCGGCCCAGCACCTTGAGCGGACTGAGGGCATCCAGCGACGCGCTCAGCCGTGCGAGATCCTGTTTTGGCCCAGCGAGACCGGCGGCAGCGGCGTGAAACAGTTCTTTCTGGAGGTGTCCCAGCAGCATCCGTTTGTCCTGCACGACGGCCAGCGGATTGGAGAGCACACGTTTTGCGGCGATATTTTGCAGGCGGCTGCGCTGCTGCTGCAGGCGGTTATTCTGGGCCCGGAGCATACGCAGGCTCAGGCTCTGGATGCGTTCCGACAGCTCCGCCCGGTCCGGGACGGCCTGCTGTGCGGCGTGTGTAGGGGTAGCGGCGCGGGCGTCGGCGACGAAATCGGCGATAGTGACATCCGGCTCATGTCCCACAGCGGAGATAATGGGGATATCAGCCGCAAAGATCGCCCTAGCCACACGTTCGTCGTTGAAGGCCCACAGGTCCTCAATGGAACCGCCGCCCCGGCCGGTGATCAGGACATCGGCCACGCGGTAACGGCAGGCGTAGCGGATAGCGCCTGCGATTTCGGCGGGTGCTTCGGGACCCTGCACGCGCACGGGCAAGACTTTAATTTTTGCCAGCGGAAACCGGCGGCGCATGATTCGGATCATGTCATGCACCGCGGCCCCTGAGCCGGAGGTAATAATGGCGACGGTTTCCGGATAGAGGGGCAAAGGTTTTTTATGCTCCTGAGCAAAGAGTCCTTCACGGCCCAATTTTTCTTTCAGCTGTTCAAAGGCGACATACAGCTCACCGATTCCGTCCGGAGAGAGGGAATCGCAGTAGAGCTGGAACGCGCCGTCTCTGGGGAACAGGGTTACGCGGCCGAAAGCGGTCACTTTCATACCATCGGCGGGCCGAAAGCGCAGCCGTGCGGCCTGCGCTCTGAACATGACGCAGCGGACGGCGCTCTGCTGATCTTTGAGGGTAAAATAGTGGTGGCCGGAGGGATAGATTTTATAGTTGGAGAGTTCGCCTTTGACATAGATCCCGCTGAGCTGCGGAACACTGTCCAAGAGGGATTTAACGAACTCGTTCAGCTGGGAAACGGAAAAGGTTTGAGATTGCATAAACGCCACTCCTGACGGCATACGGAAAAAGAGCGCACGCGGTGCGCTCTCTTCTGACGCCATTTACTTCTGGTTGCCGGAGCTGGAAGAGCCAGCGGGGGCGGGATTCATCTGAGGCGGCGTGACGGCGGCCTCTTTTTTGATGAAAGTACCAAGGATACCGTTGACGAACCGGACGATATCCGGTTCCTCGTACTTTTTGGTGAGCTTGACGGCCTCGTTGATAGCGGCGCCGTCCGGGATATCGGGCATATAGAGGATTTCGAACATAGCCAGGCGCATAATCGCGGCGGCGACCAGCGGGATGCGTTCGAACCTCCAGCCCACGGCATATTTATCAATGTATTGGTCCAGCTCAAAGCCGTGTTCGGCGACGCCCTTCACGACGCGCCGGATATAGCGGCGCTCCTCAGGGGACGGGAGTTCGCCATAGATTTCGTATTCCGGTGCGAGTCCGGCGAAGCGGCTTTCGGAGAGGCGGCAGTCCAGCAGCTCGTCCGGGGACAGGTCTGTAAAGCTGAGCTCATAGGACATATGCATAGCGATTTCGCGTGCGGCATTTCTACTCACGGGTCATCTCCCTATTACTGGAAGGAGACGCCGCCGACGTGGACATTGACGGCCTTGACAGTGAAGCCGGTCATGGACTCAATGGCGGAGGACACGGCGTTTTGAATTTTTTCGGCGACCTCCGGGATAGCATGGCCATAACGGATCATAACATAGAGATCGATAGAAGCGCCGTCGTCGTCCACGGTAAGTCTTACGCCTTTGGCGCCGGATTTTTTCAGGTTCATCATGCCGCTGATGCCCTCGACCTCGACGGCGGCGGAAGCGGCGAGGGAGGCGAGGACGTCCTCGGAGATGTGGATGCAGCCCAGCTCGTCGGGGTGGGTCATGTATTCTTTGTTATCGCCCATAATTAGACACTCCTTATACAATAAGCGGATTAGCAATTCTATTGTACCACTGATCCGGGAAAAATACAACCCAAATTTTTCTAACGGGGCAGCGTTTTTGTGAATGTTGTATGCCAAACCGAGCCGCTGCCGGTCTCCGGAAGATTCCGGCAACCGGAATCTCTGGTCTGTCCGGACCGGCCTCTGCCCCACCAAAAAACAAATTCATTTCTTGTGTAAAATGGCAGTTGACATGTCTCGACAGATATGTTATAATTTTAACAAATTCAGAGAAACGTAAAAAAATTTTCATTATCCGTCATAAATTCAGAATTATTTCCGTCAAAAACGTGCATATCTGTTCTTTTTCACGCCTGAGCAGTCCGTGTTTCTCCGGGAACACGTTGCTATAAAAATCCGTTCAGATCAAAGGAGAAAAAATTATGGGCAACAAAGTCACCATCATTGGCGCCGGCAGCGTAGGCGCTTCCATTGCCAATGATATGATGGCCATGAGCATCGCCACCGAGATCATCCTCATCGACATCAACGAGGACAAGGCATTCGGCGAGGCAATGGACATCTACCAGGGCACCTGTTTCGGCGCACCGGCTATTGTAAAACCGGGCAAATATCCCGACGCCGCGGGTTCCGACGTGGTGGTCATCACCTCCGGCCTGCCCCGGAAGCCCGGCCAGACCCGTTTAGAGCTGGCCCAGACCAACGTGGACATCCTGAAGGATATTACCCAAAATATCGTTCAGTATGCCCCCAACGCGATTTATGTCATCGTCTCCAACCCGGTGGATGTCATGACCTACGTGTTCCACAAGATCTCCGGCATACCCGCCAACCACATCATCGGCTCTGGCACGGTTCTGGACACAGCCCGTCTTCAGGCGGAGCTGGCGAAGGAGTTCCATATCAGCCCCCGGAACGTCCACGCGCATGTGTACGGCGAGCACGGCGATTCCTCTTTCGTGCCCTGGTCTCTGGCGACGATTGCCAGCAACAGCGTGACCATGTACAAGGACACCGGTCCCGACGCCGACCGGATCAAATTCGACGGCAATCTGGAGGTGTTTGAGGAGCGGGTGCGCACCTCCGGCGCGGTGGTCATCAAGGCGAAGGGCGTGACCAACTACGCGATTGCAATGGCGGTGTGCCACATCGTGCGCACAATTTTCAACGGCGCAGGCGCCGCCCTGACCGTCTCCACCATGATGAACGGCGAGTACGGCATTGAGGACGTGTGTCTGAGCGTACTGAGCATTGTCGATCACGACGGCGTACGGGGCAAGGTCCACAACGACCTGACGGCAGAGGAGCTGGCCAAGCTGAAAAACAGCGCCAGCAAGCTGAAAGAGACCATTGCGGCCATCAAATTTTAAGAGGAGGCGCTTACATGGAATACCGGATTGAGCACGACTCAATGGGCGAGGTACAGGTCCCTGCGGACCGCTACTGGGCTGCCCAGACCCAGCGTTCCCATGAAAACTTCCCCATTGGGGTAGGCATTGAGACCATGCCCCGTGAAATCACCCACGCCTTTGGCATATTGAAGAAGGCGGCGTCCATTGCCAACCACGCGCTGCGTCCGGAGAAGATGACGGACGAGAAGCTGGAGGCCATCGGCAGGGCGTGCGACGAGGTCATCAGCGGTGCGCTGAACGATCATTTCCCGCTGGTGGTATGGCAGACGGGCTCCGGCACGCAGTCGAACATGAACGCCAACGAGGTCATAGCCAACCGCGGCAATGAGATTGCGGGCAAAAAGCTGCTGCATCCGAATGACGACATCAACATGTCCCAGTCCTCCAACGACACCTTCCCCACCGCGATGCACATAGCGGCGGTATCGGCGATAGAGGACCAGGTATTTCCGGCAATCGATACGCTTGTGGGTACATTCCGCCGTCTGGAGGAGGAGAACGAGGGGATAGTCAAGTCTGGCCGCACCCATTTGCAGGACGCGACTCCCATCACCTTTTCCCAGGAAATATCCGGCTGGCGCAGCAGTCTGGAGCGTGACCGCCAGCTATTGGAGCTGAGCCTGCCTCCGCTGAAGGAGCTTGCTCTGGGGGGCACGGCCGTCGGCACGGGCCTGAACGCGCCCAAGGGCTTTGACGAAAAGGTAGCGGAAGCGGTATCCGGGCTGACCGGCAAGACCTTCAAAACAGCCCCCAACAAGTTCCATGCCCTGACGTCGAAGGACGAGATTGTGTTTGCCCACGGTGCGCTGAAAGCGCTGGCGGCGGACCTGATGAAGATTGCCAACGACGTGCGCTGGCTGGCGTCCGGACCCCGGGACGGTCTGGGAGAGATCTTCATTCCGGAGAACGAGCCCGGCTCCTCCATTATGCCCGGCAAGGTCAATCCGACCCAGTGCGAAGCATTGACAATGGTAGCGGTGCAGGTCATGGGCAACGACACAGCTGTTGGAATGGCGGCGTCCCAGGGCAACTTTGAGCTGAATGTGTTCATGCCCGTGTGCATCTACAACTTTCTTCAGTCGGCGCGTCTGCTGGCGCAGGCGATGCTGTCGTTCAACAACAACTGCGCGGTAGGCATCAAGGCGAACCGTGAGAAAATGGAGCACAATCTGCATAACTCCCTGATGCTGGTAACGGCATTGAATCCGTACATCGGCTACGAGAACGCGGCAAAGACGGCGAAAAAAGCGTTCAAAGAGAACATATCCTTAAAGCAGGCCTGTGTAGAGCTGGGTTTCCTGACCTCTGAGCGTTTCGACGAGGTTTTCCACCCGGAGCAAATGGTCTGAGTCCTGCCGGACGGGCAATGCGCTCTGTACTGCGCAGCGGTGCAAAGCCAGCCGCCCGGTAGCAAAGCAAAATTTTATCAGAATAGTCTGGAGGCGACTATGACATATTCCTATTTCCCGGGCTGTACCCTGAAAACAAAGGGTAAGGACCTGGATATCTGGGGCCGGGCTTCCATGGAAGCTCTGGGCGTCACGCTGGAGGAGCTGCCGCAGTGGCAGTGCTGCGGCGCGGTGTATCCCCAGGCGAAAGACGAAATTGCAGCAAAGCTGTCATCGGTCCGCGCACTGGCATCCGCGAGGGATCTGGGACAGGATCTGGTGACGCTTTGTTCAGCCTGCCACCATGTCATCAAGCGGGTCAACCGCGACATGGCGCAGGACGAGTACATCCGTACCAGGGCCAATAATTACCTGAATCTGGAAACGCCCTATACCGGTGAAACAAAGGTCCTCCACTATCTTGAGGTACTGCGTGACGCGGTGGGGTTTGACAAACTGAAGGAGCAGGTCAAAAAACCGCTTACAGGCCGCAAAATCGGCGCGTATTACGGCTGTCTGCTGCTGCGTCCCAGCAAGGAGCTGGAGTTTGACGATCCGGAGAATCCGACTATCATTGAGGATTTTATCCGCGCCCTTGGAGCGGAGCCGGTTGTGTACGCCATGCGCAACGAGTGCTGCGGCGGCTACACCACACTGGAGAACAAGCCTTACGCAGCCCGTCAGGCGGGCAAGGTGCTGGAGAACGCGGCCAACTGCGGCGCGGAGGAGGTCATCACGGCCTGTCCGCTGTGCATGTACAACCTGAAAGAAAATGGCGGCGGCCGTCTGCCGGTGCGGTACTTCACCGAGCTGCTGGCGGAAGCGCTGGGCGTAAAGGAGGCGGAAGCATGAGTGATATGACGGAAATCGTAAAACGCATATCTGGCGTAAACCCCCGCAAGTGCATGAAGTGCGGCAAATGCTCCGGCGCATGTCCCGCCTATGACGAAATGGACTATCATCCCCACCAGTTTGTGGACATGGTGGAAAACGGGCGTCTGGAGGAGCTGATGAACTCCCGGGGCATTTATATGTGCCTGAGCTGCTTTGCGTGTCTGGAGCGGTGTCCCCGCAGCGTGGAGCCGTCGAAGCTGATTGAAGCGGTCCGTCTGGCGGTAGTGCGCCAGCAGGGCAAAAATCATCTGAATCCGGAACAAATTCCGGAGCTTCTGGATGAGGAGCTGCCGCAGCAGGCCATAACCAGCGCCTTCCGGAAATACAGAAAGTGAGGTGAGAGAACATGCAGAAAATCGGTGTATTTGTATGCTGGTGCGGCAGTAACATTGCCGCCACGGTGGATGTGCAGGCTGTTTCCGACGCTTTGGCGAAGGAACCGGGCGTTGTGTTCTCCACCAATTATCAATACATGTGCTCCCAGGCGGGGCAGGACATGATTCAGGAGAAGATCAGGGAGTTTGGTCTGACCGGCGTGGTAGTCTGCTCCTGTTCGCCCCGAATGCACGAGACGACCTTCCGCAAGACCTGTGAAAAGGCCGGTCTGAACCCGTACATGGTGGAGATTGCGAACATCCGCGAGCAGTGCTCCTGGATTCATAAGGACAAGGAAACCGGTACGGAAAAAGCGATTATTCTGGGCCGTGCGGCGATTGCCAAGGTGCAGCTGAACGCCCCCCTGACCGCCGGACAAAGCCCTGTAGTGAAACGGGCGCTGGTGATCGGCGGCGGCATCGCGGGCATCCAGACCGCTCTGGATATTGCGGACGCAGGTTTCCCTGTGGACATCGTGGAGACCAAGCCGACCATTGGCGGCAAGATGACGCAGATCGACAAAACGTTCCCCACCTTGGACTGTGCTGCCTGTATTCTGACGCCGAAAATGGTGGACGCGGCGCAGAACGAGAATATCAACATTCTCTCCTATTCCGAGGTAGAAGCCGTGAAGGGCTTTGTGGGCAATTTCAGCGTGACCATTCGCCGCAAAGCGCGTTTTGTTGACGAGACGAAGTGTACAGGCTGCGGGTTATGTACAGAAAAATGCCCGCAGAAAAAGGTCCCCAACGAGTTCAACCTGGGCCTTGACAACCGCCGCGCCATATATATTCCGTTTGCGCAGGCGGTGCCGAAGGTCGCCACCATTGACCCCAATTACTGCACCATGCTGAAAACCGGCAAGTGCGGCGTCTGCTCGAAGGTCTGCACCGCCGGTGCTATCGACTACCAGCAGAAGGACGAACTGATTGAGCGGGAATACGGCGCAATCGTGGCGGCAACGGGCTTCAATCCCATCTCCATGGACAAATTCGACGAATTTGCGTACTCCCAAAGCCCGGATGTGGTGACAAGCCTGGAGTTTGAGCGTCTGATGAACGCGGCAGGCCCCACCGGCGGCACGCTGCTGCGTCCCTCCGACGGTACGCATCCGCATACGCTGGTGTTTGTACAGTGCGTCGGCTCCCGCTGCGACGGCGGCGAGAAAGGCAAGCCCTACTGCTCCAAGATCTGCTGTATGTATACGGCCAAGCACGCGATGCTGACCCGTGAAAAATATCCGGACACCGATGTATATGTATTCTACATCGACGTCCGTACCCCGGGCAAGAACTTTGACGAATTCTACCGCCGTGCGGTGGAAGAATACGGCGTGCATTATATCAAGGGCATGGTAGGCAAGGTGGTCCCGGAGAACGGCAAGCTGAAGGTGCAGGCGTCCGACCTGCTGGGCGGACAGCAGCTGCATATTGACGCCGATATGGTTGTTCTGGCTGCGGCCATTGAACCGGACAAGAGCGCCCGTCCCCTTGCGACGATGCTCACCGCCTCCATGGACACCAACGATTTCTTCACGGAGGCCCACCCGAAGCTGCGTCCTGTGGAGAGTCCCACGGCGGGTGTGTTCCTGTCGGGCGCGTGTCAGGGACCGAAGGATATTCCGGAGACCGTAGCCCAGGCAGGGGCGGCTGCGTCGAAAGTGATTGGCCTGCTGGTCAAGGATCATCTGACGTGCAACCCGTGCGTAGCCAGCAGCAACGAGATGATGTGCAACGGCTGCTCGGCGTGCGAAAAGGTCTGTCCCTACGGCGCGATTACCTACATTGACAAGGACTTCCGTGGTCCCAACCGGACCACGCTGCGCCGTCGTGTCGCGCAGGTGAACCCGGCGGTCTGCCAGGGCTGCGGCGCGTGTACGGTGGCCTGTCCCTCGGGCGCAATGGACCTGAAAGGGTTCTCCAATGCACAGATCATGGCGGAGGTGGATGCGATATGCAAGTAAAAGAGGAATTCAAGCCCACGATTGTAGCGTTCTGCTGCAACTGGTGCTCCTATGCGGGGGCGGATCTGTCGGGCACGAACCGCCTGCAATATCCGGCCAACGTCAAGATTATCCGGATTCCCTGCTCCTGCCGTCTGAACCCGATGTTCATATTGCGGGCGTTTCAGCGCGGAGCGGACGGCGTGATATTATGCGGCTGCCACCCCGGCGACTGCCATTACACCACCGGCAACTACTACGCCCGCCGCCGGATGACCCTGCTGTTTTCCATGCTGGACTATCTGGGCATTGAGCGGGAGCGGACCCGAGTGGAATGGGTCTCCGCGGCTGAGGGCGCGAAATTCGCCGCCACCATGAACGATTTTGTGGAGACCGTCACAAAGCTGGGCGAGAACAAGAGATTGGAGGACCTGCGATGCAAGAGCGAGTAAAGGCGAAAGCCATAGAGCTGCTGGAGAGCGGCGTCTGCGACCGGGTCTTGGGCTGGAAGGCCGGCGAGTTTTTCTATGACGTGACCCCGGCAGTGTTCACGAGCCGGGAGGAGATTGAAAAAGAGTTTGTGTTCGGACCGTTCTGCGGGGCGAACATGTCGAAATATCTGATAGCGGAGAGCCGGAAAGAGGGCAAAAAGGTCGGGGCGTTTCTGAAGCCCTGCGATACCTATTCCTTCCAGCAGCTCCAAAAAGAACACCGCATCTGGCGGGAAAACGTGTACGCGGTAGGCGTACAGTGCGAGGGCATGTGCGACATTGAGGCCCTGAAAGCGGCGGGCATCAAGGGCATTCTGGGCGCGGAAGGCAGCGGCGATACCCTGACCGTCCACACCCTCTACGGCGACAAGAGCGTGGAAAGAAAAGCGGTCCTTGCGGAGCGGTGCGCGTGCTGCAAGAGCAAAAAACTGCTGGGCTGCGACGAGATCGTGGGCGAGCAGGGCGAGGAGTTGGAGAGCGCCCGTTTCGAGCAGGTGGCGAAGCTGGAGGCCATGACCCCGGACGAACGCTTTGCGTTCTGGCGCGGGGAGCTGAGCCGCTGCATCCGCTGCAACGCCTGCCGGAATGTCTGTCCGGCCTGTTCCTGCGAGAAATGCGTGTTTGACAACCCGAATTCCGGGATTGAGAACAAGGCGGCATCCAACAGCTTTGAAGAAAATCTGTTTCATATTATCCGTGCGTTCCACGTGGCGGGACGCTGCACCGACTGCGGCGAATGTTCGCGGGTATGTCCCCAGCACATCCCGCTGCATCTGCTGAACCGGAAATTCATCAAGGACATCAACGAGCTGTACGGCGAGTACCAGGCAGGCGCGGATATGGACACCCGTCCGCCGCTGATGAACTTCCAAATGGACGACCCGGAGCCCTCCGTGGTTCATGAAAGGGGGAGCGACCAGTGAAAAAGTGCCCCATTTCCCAGTTAGACGCACTGTTTGCGGCCTTAGCGGCCCAGCAGAAACTGTATATTCCCACTGGTGAGGCGAAGACCGCGGCCTTCAAGCCTTGGGAAGAAGGCATGAAGCTGACGGATGCCCTCAACACGGTGCGCAGCGCAAAGGACCTGTTTTTCCCGCAGGTGGAGAATCTGGTGAACTTCAAGGTCACGGGCAAGGAGATCGAGATCATCGAGAACCGGGACCCGGCGGAGCCGTTTGTGGTATTCGGGGTGCGGGCCTGCGACTGCCGCAGCTTTGACATACTGGACAAAGTGTTTCTCTGCGACCCGGTTGATACCTACTATCAGACCCGCCGGGAGAACGGCGTCATTATGACAATGGCCTGCACGGAGCCGGAAGAGACCTGTTTCTGCACCGCCTTCGGCATCGACCCCACTGATCCCGCCGGAGACGTATCCTGCTGGACAGACAGTGAAAATCTGTATCTCCGCGCCAACACGGAAAAAGGCGAAAAGCTGCTGTCCGGCCTGCCCATGCTGTCCGAGGGCGACGCCCCTGCGGCTGACAAATCCGTCTTTGAGCGGCTGCCCCTGAAGAATCTGCCGCTGGACAAATTCGGCGGGGAACATATGATGGAGCTGTTTAACCGTCCGGAATGGAAAGGGCTGGCGGAGAGCTGCCTGGGCTGCGGGACCTGCACCTTTGTCTGTCCCACCTGCCAGTGCTACGATATTAAAGAGTTCAATACCGGCGATGAAATCAAGCGTTTCCGCTGCTGGGACAGCTGCATGTACTCCGACTTCACCCTCATGTCCGCCGGACAGCCCCGCCCCACTCAGCTGGAACGGTTCCGCCAGCGGTTCATGCACAAGCTGGTCTACTACCCGTCCACCCATGACGGCGAGTTCGGCTGTGTCGGCTGCGGCCGGTGTTTGCAGAAGTGCCCCATTTCCATGAATATCGTTAAGGTCGCCAAGACCTTGGGGGAGGAGAAGGAATGAGACAAGATCCATTGATCCCGATGCTGGCTGTGGTGACGGACATCCGTCAGGACACCCCGGACGTGA
>CAMWSZ010000036.1 GCA_947177005.1 uncultured Clostridia bacterium
CAATGTGAGGATCCGGCCCAGCGTATCCGTGGCGGAGGCTCCTGCCCACGGCGAAAGCGTGCTGACATACGCGCCTACGTCCACCTCAGCAGACGATTTTGAGAAATTTCTGGAGGAAGTTATCCGGGCGCTGGGTTCCGCCGCGCCGCAGAGCGGCCGTCAAAGGAATTAAGGAGTGATCGCAAATGGCCACAAAAAAGGCTGACAAAAACAGCAAAACCGTAAAAAGCAATAAGACAGCCCATGTTTTGAATCTGATTGCCGCCCCGGCCCGCGCAGAACAGGAGGTGGGAAAAAAGGATGCACCTCTTGTGGAGGAAGCGCCAAAAAAAGCGGTGGCGGAGGAGCGTATTGTGCCCGCCGCGCCTGCCATGTCTCCCGAACCTGCGGTGTCTCCCACGCCTGCCGCGCCTCCCGAGCCTGCCGCGGCACCGTTGGGAACGGCGGCATCTCCGATTTTGGAGGTGGCGCGGGCCAATGACGACCTGCTGTCAGAGCAGATCCGGGAAGCACTGGTAAAAGCGTTTGAGGAGGAATATGGCGCGGATGCTCTGACCGCACCGATGCCGTCCGAAAAGGGGCGGGCTTCCGGACCGAAGCCCGCGGCTGTCTTTGCACTGGAGCCGGAACCGTCCCCCGCGCCGGAACCGAAGCCGGAACCCGTACCGTCCCCCGCGCCGGAACGGGAGACGCCGCCGGGGTCGGATATTATCGTACTGAACGTCATGGAAAAGCTGGTGGACATGAAAGCTCCCTATTATATCAAGCTGTTCGGGCTGTGTACCTGTGAACGGTGCGCGGCGGACGTGCGGGCCCTGACCCTGACACGTCTTCAGCCCCATTATGTCGCCATACCGGCGAAGGACGAAGGCATGGTGGTCACGCTCTATGACAACAAACTCAACAGCGAGATTGTATCGCAGCTGACGAAGTCGTGCCAGACCGTATTGAGCAAACCGCGGCACTGATCCTCAAAATTGCAGAAAAACCGGGCCCGCCGTCTCCAATCGGACGGCAGACCCGGTTTTTTGCTGTCTCAAATTTCAATTTGTTTAGCCGGATTTTACGTCTCGGCAGACGCAGGAGTCTCAAATTCCTGCATACTTGTCAGCTGCGCCCAAATGCTGTTGACCTCGTCCAGGCACTGGAAATACGTCGTTGTCAGATGCTCCACCGGGATCTCAAGCTCCTCTGCCAGACGTCCAATGGACGACCAGTCCGCCCGCTCATAACCCAATACCAGTTTGTACAGCGCACCGCAGGGGCCGCTTTGATGCAGCAGCGCCTCCTTAACCGGCTGTGCAATGGGGATCTCCCGCAGGATATCCTCCATTGGGGCATCGATCAAATAGTTCAGGGTAGAGAACATGCCCATTAAATAGGCGTCATTGCGGGTAATAGGCAGCTTTTTACCCTGCTTCATCAGTTCGCTGCAGAAGGTGGCACGCAGGAACGACCGGCGCATAAATTCTTCCTGACTGTCGTCCATTTCATTTCCGTCATTCTCCTCGCCCATTAGATAGATCCACTGGCGAAGCTGTCCGATGCCCAGGATCATAACCGCCTGATGAACGTCGGCGGCGCGGTTGCGCAGGGCGAAATAGGCGGAGTTGACGATTTTCAGCAGCGCATAGGTCAGGGTAGCGTCCATAGAGATGATCCGTTCGATCTCCTCCACGTCCGGCTCGTCCTTTGTAATCGCCACCATAAGACGGAAGAAATTGCTCTGGAGGTAGTTGCTGGAGTGTACGGTTGTCAGCAGCTGCTCCGCCACGTACCGTCCCTCAATGGCATCCACCTCCATTACAAACGCCTTCTGATAGAGGACGGCGTTGTCGATCTCGGTGGCGATGCACTTTTTGTCCATGGAGTGGGCCATTTCTACGATATTCCGGATATTGGAATCCGGCGTGGTCTGGAAATTGATTCTGATATAGTCCACAAAGTCCAGCATGGAGATATACCGCGGCGAGAACTGGAACTCATTGACCGCGATTTTATAACCCTCGCTGTAAAAGCGCTCCACAAACCGCATCGCCAGCGGATGAATGATAACGCTGTCATCCACCTGAATGACCAAGGCGTCGGGATTAAACAGTCTGGGTGTCTGCTTCATGAGGAGATTGGTGGTAAAGGTCATGAAGCTCAGCGCACCCTTCAGCGCGGTGTCGGTATTCTGCGTCAGCAGCTTATAAATGGTATCCGCCGCGGCAAAGTCGTTCCCCTCGCTGTCATAAGCGTTGCTTTCTCCGGCATACCGGATCTCATAGGCGATAATTTTACCCTTCAGGTCCTTGATGGGCTGCCGGACGATATATTTTGTTACATTGTTCGCCATAAAAACTCCCCTTAGTCAGCCCCACCCTGTGCGCGGAGCAGCAGATGATCCATTACGCTGACCAAGTGTCCGATTTCCGGTTTGGTCAGTTGTTCGTCAGCGCCCAGATCCCTGCCCTTGATGCGCATTTCGTCGCTGATGAGGGAGGAGAAGATAATCAGGGGGATATCCCTGAAGCGCTGATGATCTTTCACCAGCTTGGTGAGCCGGTGGCCGTCCATCTGCGGCATTTCGATATCGGTGATAATCAAGGCGACCTGTTCGAAAAGCCCGCTCTCCTTTGGGATCCGGTTCAGCTCATCCCACAGCTCCCGGCCGTTGGGGAACATTTGCAGGTTGACATACCCGGCTTTGCGCAGGGATTCCTCAATCATCTTCGACAGCAGGACGGAGTCCTCCGCGATCCAGATTGGTTTTTCGTTGCGGCTTCTGGGACCCAAACTGTCGATCTCCTCCATTTGGATAGAGGTCTCCGGGGCGATTTCCGCCACGATGCGTTCAAAGTCCAGAATTGTGACCAGGTCCTCGCCGCACTGGGCGATGCCGGTGGCAACGCCCTCCGCGCCGCCGGAGACGGTCTTATCGGGCTTTTGGATATCGGTCCAGGAGATGCGGCTGATCTGCACGACAGAGTGTACCCGGAAAGCGATGAACATTTTGTTGAAGTTGGTGATGATAAAGATATCCCGCTCACCCTTATGTTTGTTTTCACCGTTGAGGTACTTGGGGAGGTCCACGACAGTCAGGACTTCCTCTCTGGGTTTATAGATGCCCTCCACTGCTGCATGGGCGTGGGGCATGGGCTTGACGGGGGCAGCGATCATAATCTCTTTGACCTTCGCCACATTAATACCGTAGAGATTTCCTTCAATGGTAAACTCCATAATTTCGATCTCATTGGTACCGGACTCCAAGAGGATATTGGTATTGTGCATCTCAGCCATAATAACACTCCTAACTCTAACAAATTATATCTGAGCATCTGGGGCGGAAGGCGCTATAGGTCAGAAAACGATATCCTGCTTGCCGAAGGACCGCACGCAGCTCTGGCCGCTGTCCACATCGAACAGGAGCGTCCTTGCCACACTGCCTCCTACCTGTTCCCCCAGCAGGCGGACATTTTCCCTGCGGAGAATGGTATGTACACTTTCAATATTGCGCTGCCCGATATTCCCCAGACTGCCGCCGTTGACCTCGAACATCTTCGCGCCGCCGGCGATTTTCACGGTGATGCGGCTGCGCTGTGCGCCCTTCATCTCCAGCTGCCGCAGGGTCTCCCGGATACCGCTGTCCGCATATTTCAGCGGATTTTTCCGTCCGGGCTCCATATTCAGCGGGAGCATGATATGGAGCAGCGCGCCCAGCTTCAGCACCGGGTCATGGAAACACAGGCCGATGCAGGACCCCAGAGCATACGTAATAAGAACATCGTTCCCCTTGCCGATTTGCATGTCTGCGATCCCGACTGTAATCTTCTGATTCATTCAGCAACGCCCAGTTTCTTTAGCAAGAAATTCAAGGATCTGATATCCGGCGACAGCAGCACGCGGCAGGGTACCTGCTTACCATCGCAGACAAAGTTCCCTCCAATCGTCATAAGATAGTCGGACATACCTCCGTACTCCGCCATTGGCACGGTCAGGATTGCTCCCTGCATGTCCACCGCAAATGCGGGCACTGTCAGGTCCACGGAGATGTTGGAGAGGCCGGCCAGCGCGTTGATAAAGGTGGAAATGGCAATATTTCCCACTTCAACCAGTGCGGATTTCCCCAGGTCATTCAATTCACCATAATTTTCAATGGTCATGTCCAGCATACTGTTCAGCACCAGGTTCACAAACTCCAGCTGCTGTACAGCCAGCATGATGCCGTTCATCTGCCCGCTCATCTTCACCAGCACCCCGGCCGTCACGGTCTCCGGGCCGCCGATCCAGTCAATCGCCTCGTTGTACTCCATGATACGCACTTCCGGCAAGGTGATGCGTACCTCCCGCCCCAGCAGTGTTGACATGGCCGTGGCGGCATTGCCGGTCCCGATGCTGCCGATTTCACGCAGCGTATCGATTTCCAGCGTAGTCAGCTCATCAAAACTATGCAGATTCATGTCCTACCCCCTATTCCAGATATTTGTTATTTTATATACTTACTTATCATCTTAACCCATTGATTGTGGATTCGATCTCATCCGACGTAATCATCATTTTCAGGCAGGCCCCGTAGGCCCGCTGGGTCTCAATGACCTTAACGAACTCCAGCGCCAGGTCGGTGTTGGACGCCTCCAGAAGACCCTGCTTGATCGTACCGGTTCCCATATAGAGCTGGCCGTTTTTCTCCGTCGGGAGGAAGCGCTGGCTGTCCAGATGCTGGAGGCCCTCGTGGATAGCGTAGTCAAACACGCCGATATCCAGATCCTCCAGACGGTAAATACGGTCGTCGGGATTATCGGTGGTCTGCATGACGTTATCCGGCTGAAGGACGATAAAATTCCCCTGGGAGTTGAGGACGCAGCGGCCCTCGTTGTCACTCAGGCGCCACACCTCCACCGGGTCACCGCCTCCGGCGGGCTCCACCTCAAAGCGGGCCTTCATAAACGCGCCGTCCCGGGTAAAGGAGACCTCGCCGGATTCCAGATCATACAGGGCGAAAAAGCCGTCGCCCACGATAGCGAAGTCCAGAGGCCGGTCGGTCTCGTGGTATCCGTTGTTGGTTTTGAAATCCGTCTGGGCCTGAATCACCCGGGTGCCTGTGCCCTTGGGCAGCTCCGCGTCATCAATGCCCCGGACGTTCATATTCATCAGCTCTCCGAAGGAGACCTTTTCCGCACGATAGCCGTAGGTATTGACGTTGGCGATGTTGTTGCCCTGCACCTGCAAACGGATCTGCTGCTGCTCCGCGCCTACCGCGGCGCTGTAAAACGACATATTCATAGTCTAATCACGCCTCCTTTCCGGCCAACCGTTACAGCCGGCCCAGCTCAGTGTTTGCTTTGGTGATGACCTGATCGTACATTTTCAGGATCTCCGCCGCGCTCTGCAAGGCGCGTTCGCTGGTCATCATGGCGACCATTACCTCGGTCATATCCACATTGGAGCGTTCGATATAGCCCTGCCGGATTCGGAAATCCTCGCTGGGCTGTGCGCCGTCACCCATAAAGAGGCCACGGTCATTGCGTTCCAGGGCGTTGTTGTCGGGGAACTGGTACACGCCCAGGGTAGCCAGATAGTTCCGGTTGGTCTCGGTGTACAGGTTGCCGAACTGATCGGCATAGATCTTATCGGTCGGCAGCTGAATGGTCTGCATATTGTCGTCCAGCACCATTCCCTGACCGGCAAGGCAGAGGTAGCCCTCGTCGTTCAGGCAGAAGCTGCCGGCCCGGGTATAACCAGTTTCGCCGCCCTCCCGGGAGACGCAGAAGAAGCCCTCTCCCTGAATACAGAAATCAAGGGGCAGACCGGTTTCCTCGGGCGCGCCCTGGGTATAGTCGGTAAAGATCTCGTGGGGAGCCAGAATATAGCTCTCCTCCCCGATAGGATCGGAGTGGATTTTATCCTTGTTGCCCAGACGGCTGATAATCACGTCCTGAAAGGTACTGTCCTTGTAGGTATCAGCCTTATAGCCGGCGGTGGAGATATTGGTCATGTTGTGGGAGACCACGTCCAGCCGCCGTCCCTGAGACAGCATTCCGGAGGTCAAGTTGTAAAAGCCTTTAAACATTCCGAAGAAAACTCCTCTCGTATGATGTCGGTTTTTGCGGGGGCCTCATACGCTCGAAATCCCGGATTTTTGCCGGACAGCGTCCCTTTTCAGGGAAAATCAGGAATCCCCGTTCATATATTTTTTCATATACAGCTTCAGCTTCTGGATCGCCCGGGAATGGATCTGCGAGATGCGGGGCTCGCTGACCTCCATTACCTGCGCGATTTCCTTCATACTGAGGGTTTTCTAGTAATAGATGGAGATGACCGTCTGCTCGTTTTCCCGCAGGGAAACGATAGCATTGGTGAGGGTATCCAGCAGCTCCTGACGCAGCAGGGTGTCCTCCGGACGCCCCACGGTGTCGTTGTCCGCCACATCCGTACCGCCGCTGTCCCGGTCCTCGAAGATACTGTCCAAAGACAGAACATTGCACAGGGACGTACTGGCCAAATCCTCCTGATACTGTCCCGCGGTAATGCCCAGCCGGGCGGCGATTTCCTCATCGGAGGGGTAGCGGCCCAGCTCGGCGAACAGGTCCACGCTGGCCTGATCGATCTCCCGGGCCTTCCGGCGCACGCTTCTGGGGACCCAATCCTGCCTTCGCGCCAGGTCAATCACCGCGCCGCGGATGCGTTTTGAGACATAGGTCTCAAATTTGATGCCCTTATCGGGATCAAACTTATCCACCGCACCCACCAGAGCCAGCACGCCTTCATTGACGATATCGTCCACCTGAGCAAAGCTGCTGTACACCCCTCTGACCTGCAGAGCGATGCTTTTTACCAGTCCCACATAGCGCAGGGCCAGGGGCCAGCGCAGGGACTCGTCGCCTGTCGCCTTATAGAGCAGGAGGAGGTCCTCCTTGCTCATGGCGTCGATTTCATCCTGTGTATAGCGCCGCTCTTCGGCGTGGGTCTGACTCATACTGCCGCCGCCTTTCTCGCCGGCCGTATCGGGCCGTCGTTGGAGAGGGTGATGTTCCCCAGCGACTGGATCTGAACGTCGCTGGTAATCTCGTTAAAGGCCAGGACATAGAGATTGGGATAAAACTGCTGGAGCATTCTGCTGAGGTAAATGCGGATCACCTGGCTGGTCAGCACGATAGGCGTCTGGCTGAGGTCGTTGAACTTCTTGATGAGCTCGGCCAGCTGGGTAACGATCTGCTGCATGAGGTCGGGACCCATTGCCAGATAGATGCCCTGTTCGTTTTTGGTAAGGGAGGAGATGACCCGTTTTTCCACCTCTGCGTCCAGCGTGACCACGCGCAGCTGTCCGTGTTCGCAGAAGCGGCGGGTAATGGTGCGGCTGAGGGCGGCGCGGATATTCTCCGTCACCATATCGAGGTCCTTGGTGGCGCCCAGAGCGTCCACGGCGGCCTCCAGAATGGTGGCCAGATCGCGGATAGGCACGCCCTCCTTCAGGAGGTTTTTGAGGATACGCTCCAGGTTGGCATAGGAGAGCATATTGGGAATGGCCTCCTCCACCACCTCCGGAGAGGTGCGTTTGAGGTTCTCCACCAGCTGGATGACCTCCGACCGGCCCAGCAGCTCGTAGGCGTGGCTGCGGACCACCTCGCTCAGGTGGGTCTGCATCACGGACAGGGGGTCGATGACGGTATAGCCATAGATCTCGGCCATTTCCTTGTTCTCCGGCAGAATCCACCGGGAGGGGATGCCGTAGGCCGGCTCGACGGTTTCGATGCCGTCGATCTCGCCGCCGGGGGAAGCGGGTTCCAGGGCCAGATAGTAGTCCACCAGGATCTCGCCCCGCGCCACCTCCTCGCCCTTGATCTTCACCACATACTGGTTGGTGCCCAATGCGGAGGAGTCGTGGAAGCGAATGGAGGGGATGACGAAGCCCATTTCCTGCGCGTACTGGCGGCGGAAAATCACGATACGGCTGATGAGCTTGCCGCCGCTGTTCTCATCGACCATAGGAATCAGGCTGTAGCCGAACTCCATTTCAATAGGGTCCACGGCCAGCAGTCCGTAGACATTATTGATATCCTTGTAGTAATCGCTGGGGCTGGTCTGGGCGGCGGCCATAGCGGCCTCCTCCGGGGCAGGCTGAGCGGCCGCGGCAGCAGCGGCGGCGGCCTCCAGCTCCTGACGTTCCAGGCGGCTGCTCATCCACCAGCCAGCGGCAACCAGTCCGATGCCGACCACCAGCAGCGCCAAATGGGGCGTACCGGGGATCAGGCCCAGCAGGGCAATCACAAGCCCTGCGGTAAGGATCGCTTTCGGCTGGTTGGAGAACTGCGTGACCACGTCGTCATTCAGGCTGCCGTCGGAGACGGAGCGGGTGACGATCATGGCGGTAGCGGTGGAGATCATCAGGGACGGGATCTGGGAGACCAGGCCGTCACCGATAGTAGCAATGGAGTAGACCTCCAGCACGTTCTGCACGCCGTTTAAGGAGCCCAGGATCAAACCGCCGATAAAGTTAATGGCGGTGATGATGATGCTCATGGTGGCGTCGCCCTTGACGAACTTGGTGGCGCCGTCCATAGCGCCGTAGAAATCGGCCTCGCTCTGGATCTTGGCACGGCGCAGCTTAGCGCCCTGCTCATCGATCAGGCCGGAGCTGAGGTCGGCGTCGATAGCCATCTGTTTACCGGGCATAGCGTCCAGCGTGAAGCGCGCGGCCACCTCGGACACACGTTCCGCGCCCTTGGTCACGACAATCATCTGCACCAGCACGATAATCAGGAATATGATGACGCCCAGGACGATATTCCCCTGGGTGATCATCTGTCCAAAGGACAAAATCACGTTTCCGGCGTTGCCGTTGTTGCCGAGGATCTGACGTGTGGTTGAGACGTTCAGGCCCAGCCGGAAGAGCGTCGTAATCAGCAAAAGGGAAGGGAAGATGGAAAAATCCAGTGCATCCGCAATGGTCATGGTGATGACCAGAATCAGCATAGAGAGGGAGATATTGACGACCAGCAGGACATCCAGCAGGGCCGTCGGCAAGGGGACGATGATAAACAGGACGATCACGACCACTGCAAGCGCTATACCGTTTTGGAGAATTCGCCTCATGGCTTCTGTCCTTTCCTACAAGATGGAGCAAAATACCCGGCAGCCGGGCAAAATTTACTGGGGTGGGGGCTGCTGGTCCAGCTTCAGGACGTAGACCAGGATTTCAGCCACGGGACCGTAAAAATCCGGTGTAATTTCTCTGTCCAAATCAATGGACGCATAGAGGGAGCGGGCCAGCGGCACGTTTTCGATAACGGCCACATCGTGCTCCTCCGCCGTTTTGACGATGCGCAGGGCCAGTTCGTCCACGCCCTTCGCCACCATTACAGGGGCGCTGTCTTTTTCGGGCTTGTAGCGCAGGGCCACCGCCACGTGGGTCGGGTTACGGATTACCACGTCCGCGCCCGGGACCTGCTGCATCATACGCTGCTGCGCTCTTTCGCGCTGGATCTGCTTGATCTTTCCCTTCACCTGGGGATCGCCCTCGGTCTGCTTATACTCCTCCTTGATCTCCTGTTTGGACATCCGGAGCTTTCGCTCATAGTCCCACCACTGGTAGAGGTAGTCGAAGAAGGCCACGACGATGAAGGCGATGACCACCCGCAGCACCAGATTAAAGATATCATCAAAGAGGATACTGACCGCCTGGCTCACGTCCATATCCAGAAATCTGGTAAGGGTGGCCGACACGGATTTGAAGTAATCAAAGATCAGGTACAGCAGAATCGAGAATTTGATAAGGTTTTTGAACAGCTCCACAACGCTGCGCAGGGAAAACATACGTTTGAATCCCTCAAGGGGATTGAGCTTGCTGAGTTTAGGCTTCAAGGGTTCGGTGGTGACCAGCATCCGGGTCTGGGCGAAGGTCGCGGCAATCGCCAGAATAAGTGTCACCAGCAGGAAGGGGCCCGCCACCACCACCACGGTAACCAGGCAGCGCACCAGCAGTTCCCTGCCGATTCCGGGCAGGAAGCCCGCCTCGCCCTCTCTGATATAGTTGAAGCAGGCAGACAGTATGGTCTCTGCCCGCCCCATGGCGATGCCGCCCATGATCCTGAGCATCACGAGGCTGCCCAGGAGGGTCGCCACGCCCACAACGTCCCTGCTCATCAGGACATTGCCTTTTTTTCGTTCGTCCCGGCGTTTTTTTGGGGTAGCTTTTTCGGTTTTCGACTCAGAATCTCCCGCCACCGTTGGTTCCCCCCTTTATTGTCCGGCGCGGACGCCGGGAATTGCTATCCGGCGGCCATCATCGGCAGGATACGCTGCATGGATTGCAGCATGTTGATCTCTGCCTTCAGCAGAAACTCGCCGAAGGGATCTATCAGGAGAAACAACAGGCACAGGCCGAGAATCACCTTCAGGTTGATATTGATTGCGAACACATTGCGTTGCGGGATGACCTTCATCAAAATACCCATGCCCACCTGTCCCAGCAGCTCCGCGGCCAGAATCGGCATAGAGAGCTTGATGCCCAGGATTGTGCAGTCGATAAACATCTGCAAAACCGCCCAATACAGGTCCGGTCCGAAGGAGGCGCTCCCGAAGGGGATGATCTTTCCGGAGTCCAGGATAACGCGCAGCAGGGTATGGTGTCCGTTTCCGGCGAAAAAGATAAGCATCATCAAAGTGTTCAGGATATGGGAGGTCACGGTGGTGGAGCTTTGACTGCTGGGGTCATAGGTCCGGCCCATTGACATACCCATCTGGGTGTCGATAATTTCGCCGCCCAGCATCGGGATATAGAAAAAGATATTCATGACCAGCCCCAGGAAGTAGCCGATAGCCAGCTCCAGCAGCAGCATGACTGCCAGCTCCAGCAGGGTTTCGGGAACCGGGGGGCGGGGGTCTGTGTTCATCGTGTAGGCGGTGACGGCCAGCAGCAGGCACATCCCGCTTTTAAAGGTGCCGGGGATGCCGCTGCGGGCCAGCACCGGGTTAAACACCACGCAGCCGGTCATTCGGGCCAGCACTACCAGGAACAGCGTCAGTTCGGTCCACATCAGCTCTGTATTCAGCGCCCACATGCTTCAGCCTCCTAACGTGTCCGCATGACCTGAAAGATCTCTTCCGCGTAATCCAACAGGGTTTCCATCATCCATCCCCCGGCCGCCAGCAGCACGAGCACCACCACGACGACCTTGAAAATGAACGACAGGGTCTGCTCATGGATCTGCGTAACGGCCTGAAAGATAGCCAGCAGCACGCCCACCAGCATACTCAGCAGCAGCATTGGGCCGCACACCTTCAGCACCACCCAGACGCCCTCCCGGAGCAGCTCCGAAATCATCGCCGTATCCATCTGCCGCACCTCCTGTTATCGTATAGTCTGGATCAGCGTGGAGAACAGCAGGTGCCAGCCGTCCAGCATGACGAAGAGCAGGATCTTAAACGGTGTGGAGATCATCGACGGCGGCAGCATGACCATACCCATACTCATCAGGGTAGAGGAAACGATGACGTCGATGAGCAGGAAGGGGATGTACAGCAGGAACCCGATTTCGAAAGCGGCCTTCAGCTCTGTCGTCACGAAGGACGGCAGGATCACCCGCATAGGCAGGTCTGTGGCCGTACTCAGATTCTCCGGCACGGGGACTCCGGCCATATTGCAGTACAGCTCCACGCTGGGGATCTCGGTATTATTCAGCATAAACCGTTTGAACGGGACCTGCACCACCTCAAAGAATTCCTCCTGGGTGATCTCCCCCGTGGTATACGGCTCATACGCCTCTGTCTTCACGGCGTCGAACGTGGGCGTCATGGTAAACAGCGTCAGCATCAGCGCCATTCCCACCAGCACCATATTCGGCGGCGTCTGCTGGGTGCCCATCGCGGTGCGCAGGAAGGACAGCACGATAACGTACCGGGTAAAGGACGTCATCATGACCACCAGCGAAGGGAGAATGGTCAGCAGGCCCATGAGCAGGATGATGTCGATGGACTGCACGCTGGAGCCGTTGACGTTGATCAATGCGTCGGTCATAGTCCCGACCCTCCTCTTATTTTTTGGTGCGGAAACTGCGCAGGATTGCACGGAAATCCGCTTTTTCGCCCTGTGGCGGGCCGCCCGAGGAGGGGTTTTTCCATAGTCCGCCCTCCTCCTCTGTCAGTTCGGCCAACAGGGAGAATCCGGAGGGAGAACTGCCAAGTAAAAAGTACCGGCCGGCTGCCTGGACCACTATGAGGGCCTGGTCCCTGCTGACAGGGACCCGTTCCAGCACGCGCACATGGCCGCCGCCGGACGCACCGGTCCTGCCGCCCAGCCCCGTTCCCGCCCAGCGGGTGACGAGATAGCTGCCCAGCAGGACCAGCGCCAGCGCCAGCAGGATGCCCAGAAAGGAGAGCAGATCCCGCCACCACATATCAGGGCTCGCCCACGATGGAGGTAACGGTTTTCAGCACGCGCTCACCCTTGAAGGGCTTGACGATGAAGTCCTTGGCGCCGGAGCGGATAGCGTCGATGACCATAGTCTCCTGACCCATGGCGGAGCACATCACCACATTAGCGCTGCCGTCTGCGGCGCGGATGGCCTTCAGGGCCTCCAGACCGTCCATATTGGGCATCGTGATATCCATCAGCACCAGATCGGGCTTGATGGAATTGTACTTATCCACGGCATCCGCGCCGTCCACTGCCTCATACAGATCAGAATAGCCGGCTTTGGTCAAAGTATCCTTGATAACCTTGCGCATAAACGCCGCGTCGTCCACTAAAAGAATCTTAGCCATGTCTCATTCACCTTTCTCTTCATTGATAAAGATTGGAGTTTTCGCTGAATTAATTTATGATAACGAACGGTCCTATCCCGCGTCAGGGTTTGGCCAGTTCGTTAATATCGGGTTTATCCAGGATCTCGGTGATCCGGATGCCGAAGTTGTCGTCGATGACCACCACGTCGCCCCGGGCGATGCACTGTCCGTTGACCAGCAGGTCCACCTGATCACCGGCCAGCTTATCCAGCACCACCAGCGACCCTTTGGAGAACGCGACGATATCCTGGATTTTCCGTCTTGTACGGCCGATTTCCACGGCCACCTCCAGGGACACGGACATAATCAGGTCCAGATTCTGTTTCTGCTCCTGACTGAGCCGGGTTTCCTCGCTGAACTCCTGCATTTTGGCCGGCTGGGCCTTGATGACCTTCGGCTCGGGGGGCTGTACCGGCTGCTGCGGCGGGTACGGATA
>CAMWSZ010000037.1 GCA_947177005.1 uncultured Clostridia bacterium
TTTTTAAAAATGGAGCCGCTGGCTAAATAAGCCCTGCGGGTGGTTAACGAGGGTGAGGTCCGCTTCATCCCGGAACGCTTTTCCAAAACCTACACCAACTGGATGGAAAATGTTCACGACTGGTGTATCTCCCGCCAGCTGTGGTGGGGACATCAGATCCCGGCCTGGACCTGCGCCGAATGCGGTCATATTACAGTAAACCGCAAGGACCCGGCCTGCTGTGAAAAATGCGGTAGCGAACAGATCGAACGCGACCCCGATGTATTGGATACGTGGTTCTCCTCTGCGCTGTGGCCGTTCTCCACGCTGGGCTGGCCCGATAAAACCCCGGAGCTGGAGTACTTCTATCCCACCAGCGTGCTGGTGACCGGCTATGACATCATATTCTTCTGGGTGGCCCGGATGATTTTCTCCGGCTGTGAGCAGATGAAAAAATTCCCCTTTGAAAAGGTCCTGATTCACGGCTTGGTCCGGGACAGCAAGGGACGAAAAATGTCGAAGAGTCTGGGAAACGGCATCGACCCGCTGGAAATCGCCGACAAATACGGCGCGGATGCGCTGCGGTTCAATCTGATCACCGGCAACAGCCCCGGAAACGATATGCGTTTCTATACAGAGAAATGCGAGGCCATGCGGAATTTCGCCAACAAAATCTGGAACGCCAGCCGGTTCGTGATGATGAACCTGACCATTGAGAAGGTCCGTCTGCCCGAAAAGCTGGAGCTGGAGGACAAGTGGGTACTGTCAAAGCTGAATACGCTGGTCAAAGAGGTCACGGAGAACATGGACGCTTATGAGCTGGGCGTCGCCTCCGCAAAGGTCTACGATTTCATCTGGGATACCTACTGCGACTGGTATATTGAACTGACCAAAGGCCGTATGCAGGACCCCAATACGGCGGAAAATGCGCAGAATGTGCTCTGCTATGTGTTCATTCAGCTGCTGAAGCTGCTGCATCCGTTTATGCCGTTTATTACCGAGGAAATCTATCAGGCGCTGCCGCATATTGTTGGAGAGACGAGCGAATTTCTGATGCTGTGCAGCTGGCCGGTATATGATGAAAAATTGATCTTTACCGCCGAGGAGTCCGCCATGGAAACGGTTATGGACGCAATTCGCGCAATCCGTACCCGCCGGGCCGAGATGAACGTGGCTCCGGGCCGCAGGGTGCAGCTGACCATTGCCGCGGCGCAGCAGGAGACGTTCCAGGCAGGCGCGGCGTTCTTTAAACGGCTGGCTTCCGCGTCGGAGGTGCATGTTGTGAGCGCGTCGGAAATCCCGGAGGCGAAGGGCATGGTGGAGGTTGTCACGCATGCCGCCCGCGTGTTCATGCCGCTGGCCGAGCTGGTGGACGTACAGCAGGAACTGGAGCGTATCGCTAAGGAGAAGGCAAAGGCGGAGGGACATCTCAAGGGTATCGAGGCCAAGCTGAATAATGAGGCGTTTACGTCGAAGGCCCCGGCCCATATCGTACAGAACCAGCGGGATCAGGCGGAAAAGCTGAGGGCGCTGATTGCGCAGCTGGAACAGTCCGCCGCCGCGATGCAATAAGAGGAGAGTGGACGCTGTGTGGGAAGAGCTGTATACAGCGGCAAAGCGGGTACAAAACGGCAGGAAAATTTCTGATTATGTGGAGGCGGGCGGCGTAGCGGCGGCAATTCTCTCCGCCAGCGGACAGATTTATACCGGCGTCTGCGTAGACACATGCAGCACGCTGGGGATCTGCGCGGAACGAAACGCTATTTTCAATATGCTGACAAACGGCGAACAGGAGATCCGAAAAGTCCTGGCGCTGATGCCGGACGGCCGCACTGGCCCTCCCTGCGGAGCCTGCCGGGAATTAATGGTACAGCTGATGCCGGACAGCTATCGGGAAATCGAGATCATGCTGGACTATGAAAAAGGGAAAATTGTCACGCTCGGCGCGCTGACGCCGGAATGGTGGATCTAGGCAATCTCGCCCTTGCAATTTTTCCGGAATGAGGGTAAGATAGAGGAAAGGGCGGTGGACTGAGACCGCCGGATCAGGAGGGATCGCGGGATGCTGAAGCTGTTTTCTAAAATGTTCCAGAAAGGCGATAAACCAGGCCACCCATTTTGCAGCATGATTATCGCGGCCGCCGGATCGTCCAGCCGTATGGGCGGCGAAAATAAGCTCCTGCTGCCGCTGGAGGGTATCCCCGTATTGGCCCGTACACTGATGGCCGTCAACGAAGCGGAGCTTGTGGATGAGATCGTGGCCGCTGTGCGGGAAGAGGACCTGATTCCGGTTGCCGGACTGTGCAAAACTTACGGGATCACAAAACCGGTGAAGATCGTGCGGGGCGGTGAGACACGGCTTGCGTCTGTCATGGCGGCCTCTCTGGAGTGCCGGGGTGATGCGGCGCTTCTGGCCGTCCATGACGGCGCACGCCCGCTGGCGACACCGCAGCTGATCGACAGTGTGATTGCGCTGGCGGTCCGCACAAACGCCGCCGCGCCTGCGGTGCTGGTCAAGGATACGATTAAGATCGTACAGGAGGGCAGGGTGGAGAGTACGCCGGACCGCTCCTGCCTGCGGGCAATCCAGACACCCCAGGTTTTCGACGCCTCCCTGCTCAGGGCGGCGCTCCAGGCCGCTGCGGATGCCGGTGCGGAGGTGACGGACGACTGCGCCGCCGTAGAACGGCTGGGCAAAACGGTCTATATTGCGGACGGGTCCTATGAGAATATCAAGATCACCACACCCGAGGATCTGCTGCTTGCTGCGGCGATTGTGCAGCAAAGGGAGGAAACAGCTTCATGATTCCAAGAATCGGTTACGGCTATGACGTTCACCGCCTGACAGAAGGGCGTCCGCTTGTGCTGGGCGGCGTGACAATTCCCTTTGAAAAGGGCCTGGACGGTCATTCGGATGCCGACGTGGTGCTCCACGCCCTGATGGACGCGCTGCTGGGTGCGGCGGCCCTGGGCGATATCGGCAGGCTGTTCCCGGATAACGACCCGCAGTATCTGGGGATCGACAGCCGCGTTTTGCTGCGAAAGGTGGCGGGGACGCTGAGAGAGAACGGATACGCAGTGGGGAACGTTGATATCACTTTGGTGGCCCAGCGGCCGAAAATCGCCCCCTATGTGCCGCAGATGCGGCAAAATATCGCGGCGGATCTGGGTATCGCCGCCGCGGCCGTGAGCGTCAAGGCTACTACAGAGGAGCGGCTGGGCTTCACCGGAAGCGGAGAGGGAATGTCCGCCCATGCAGTGGCCCTGATCGTATCGTGAGCGCTCCATGATTTTTTTGATAGCAGGCCCGTCCCATACGGGAAAAACCCTTTTGGCCCAGAGGCTTCTGGAGAAATACAGATACCCGTATCTCTCCATTGACCACCTGAAAATGGGCCTGATCCGCAGCGGATACACTGACCTTACTCCAGTAAGCAGCGAGAAGGCTTTGACAGAATATTTATGGCCAGCCGTCAGGGAAATCATCAAAACAGCGGTTGAAAACAGTCAGAATCTGATCGTTGAGGGCTGTTATATTCCGTTTGACTGGGCAGAAAGCTTTGACGAAGAGTACCTCCGGCATATCAGATACTGCTGTCTGATTATGAGCGAAGCCTATATACGCAGTCATTTCTGCGACATAAAAGAACATGCCAACGCCATAGAGAAAAGGGGGGATGATTCCGACTGCACAATAGATACCCTGATCCGCGATAACAGAGAAGCGCTGAAGCTGTGCCGGATGCATCAGGCAAAATACTTCCTGATTGACGGCGTATACGGTACAGATATAGAGTTTTAGCTGCTGCGATAAAACAGGCTGTCAGAACCGTCCCGTTCCGGCAGCCTGCACGTTTCCAGTCCTCCTACATATAATACGGCAGGGGAGGCGGTTATCTTGCCGTACTATCTTTTATTAAGCCGCTCCATCACCCATGCCCAGCGTATGAGCCGCACCCTGGAACGGGCCGGTATTACAGCCCGTTTTTTCCGTCCCCCGATGGGACTGACCGACCGCGGGTGCAGCTATGCCGTCCGTATCGGCGCACACGCCCTGCCCGACGCTTTGCAGCGTCTGGAGGCGGACGGCCTGCTGCCTATGCGGATTTTCTATAGCGGCGATGATGGAACGTTCAGCGAAGTACACTGACCAGCCGGTTCTCCGGCTGTCTTATATAGGAATGGAATGGGGAGGCCGCTGTCCGGCGGCTTCCCCTGCTCATAGTAGGAGGAGGAACATGATCTATTTTGACAGCGCCGCTACAACGCTGCAAAAGCCGGAGAGCGTGTCAAAGGCAGCAGCGGCGGCTATCTATACAATGACAACGCCGGGGCGCGGGGATTATCCCGCAGCGCGGAAGGCCGCCGACCTGATGCTGCGCCTGCGGACGGAGGCGGCGGAGTTTTTCGGCGTCCCGGAACCGGACAACGTTATCCTGACGCAAAATGCCACACACGGCCTGAATATTGCCATTAAAAGCCTGGTATCGCCGGGAGATACCGTTGTCATATCCGGATATGAACACAACGCCGTTACACGGCCCCTGCACGCCATTGGCGGCGTATCCGTCAGGATCGTCAACGGGCGCCTGTTCGACCCGCAGCATATGGCCGAGGGGTTCCGGCAGGCGGTTGACAGCCGCGTAAAGGCGGTCGTCTGCACCCACGTGTCCAATGTCTTCGGCTATGCCCTGCCCATTGATGAAATCGCGGAAATCTGCCGGAAGCAGGGCGTCCCACTGATTGTGGACGCGGCCCAGTCCGCCGGGATTCTGCCGGTGAATCTGGAGGCATGGAACGCGGCCTATGTCGCCATGCCGGGACACAAGGGACTGTACGGCCCCCAGGGAACGGGGCTGCTGCTGTGCGGTAAAAACACAGAGCCCCACACACTGTTGGAGGGCGGTACCGGGAGCCTGTCGCGCCAGCAGGAGATGCCCGGGATTCTGCCGGACCGTCTGGAGGCCGGGACGCAGAACGTCCACAGCGCCGCCGGCCTGCTGGAGGGACTGCGGTTCGTCCGGCGGCTGGGAACCGAACGGATCGCAAACCGTGAGGCGCATATCATGAAGCGTCTGGCCACGGGACTGCGCCGGAAAGGCCGTTACCACATTTTCGACAACGACGGACAGGAAAAAACTTCGGTTCTGTCCGTTGTTCCGCTGTATGCGGACCCGGAAACGGTTGCCGGACATCTGGCGGAACATCTTGTTGCAGTGCGGGCCGGGCTCCACTGCGCACCACTGGCGCATCTTACCGCCGGTACCTCCGAAACCGGCACCCTCCGCTTCTCGGCCTCAATTTTTAATGCGCCCTCTGAAGTGGATGAAGTTTTGAAATTGCTTTGATACCCGGCCGGAAAGCGGCCTGATATAAATTTTTTGTAAATATCTTCCCATTATTGTTCTGAAATCCGTCCAATCTGCGCCGGTTATCCAGAAAAAACCATAGCAAAAAGTATATTCTCATTCACCTGGCCGCTTTCCGGCGTAAAAATACGTTGGAGAATTTGTTGCATTTTTCCCGGAGTTAGATTAAAATAGAGGATACTTGCGAGAACCTGTAAAAACGGAGGGACACTATGGATGTGTTTATAAACGCGGCGCATAGATTGGCCGGACGGCTGACCAGCTTCGCCCTGTCCTTACAGCTCTGGGATGTCATCGACATCCTTGTAATTGCTTTTTTACTGTACCGGCTGCTGCTGCTGGTGCGCCGGACCAACGCCTCCCGGCTGCTCAAGGGAGTCGGATTCGTGCTGCTGGCCCTGTGGCTCTCCACCGGACGGCTCAAGGCATTGAACTTTTTGCTGGAAACCGTGGTCAGCTGGGGCGGAATCGCTATTGTCGTCCTGTTCCAGCCGGAAATCCGCCGGATTCTGGAACAGGTGGGCAGCAGCAATATCCCGTTTCTGGACCTGTTCAAAAAGCCGCCGGTGGACCGGCAGATCATTGAAAACGCCATTGAACAGACCGTCAGCGCCTGCGCCGACATGAGTAAATCCCGGACCGGCGCGCTGATCGTCTTTGAACGCCACATCCAGCTGGATGACGCCCTGCGCAGCGGTACTAAGCTGGACGCGGAGGTTTCCTCCGAGCTCCTGAAAAATATCTTCTTCGTCAAAGCGCCTATGCATGACGGCGCGGCGCTGGTTCGGGACGGACGTGTCCTGGGGGCAGGCTGTATGCTCCCCCTGAGCCGGAACGTAAACCTGAGCCGTGAGCTGGGGATGCGCCACCGGGCCGGTATCGGCATGAGCGAGAACTCCGACGCCGTCGTGGTGCTGGTCAGCGAGGAGACCGGCGCGATCTCTGTCGCGGTGGGCGGGATGCTCAAACGGCATCTGACAACAGAAACTCTGGGGAAAATGCTGCTCTGCGAGCTCCTGCCCAAGCCGGAGGAAACCGGCGAGAATGAAAAACGCAAAGGCTTCTTTGAGCGCCGGAAAGAAAAGGGTGAAAAATCCGATGAGTGAAAAAGGCAATAAAATTGTATACTTAGTGCTGTCCTTTCTCCTTGCCGTCGTGTTCTGGCTGTACGTGGACAACGTGAAGGGCAACACAATGACAAAATCCTTCAGCGGCGTTCCCATCGAGTTTATCGGCGCCGACGATACGCTGCCCTCCAGAAATCTGATGCTGACCGAGGGCGCCGACGCCACGCTGGATCTGACAATCAGCGGTCCCCGTATGGAAGTCGCTACCATGGAGAAAAGCGATATCCGTATTCAGGTAAACCTGAACGACATCACCTCCATTGGAACGTATACCCGGTCTTGGACGCCGGTTTATCCGAATAATGTCAATGAAAGCAATATCAGTGTGGAAAAGCAGTCCCGTTCCACAATTACGATCCAGGTAGATCCGCTGTACTCCAAGCAGGTGCCCGTGAATGTGAATGTGGCCGGTAAGGTCGAGGACGGCCATATCTATACCGCCGAACGGCTGGCGGTGGAGCCGTCTGTGCTGACCCTCAGCGGCCGGGAGGAGGATGTGGACCAGGTCGATTCCGCCCGCGTCTCTGTGGACCTGACAGACGTCAACAGCACCTTGCAGCGTGAGTTTGAATATGAGCTGCTGGACGCTGACGGCAATGTGGTAGAGAACAATAAGATCCGGATCTCAGACCGCCGGGTAATGGTAACGGTCCCGGTGTATATCGTCAAGGATCTGGCGCTGTCCGTCAAATTTAAGGAGTCTCCCGGTTCCCAGGAGTCTGACATCCGCTGGAATCTGGAATATGACAGTATTACCGTTGCCGGTGAACCGGCAAATCTGGAAAACGTCAATGAGCTGCTTCTGGGGGAGATCGACCTGAGCAGCCTGCTCTCTGATTCGGAGATCCCATTGGATATCGGACTCCCCGCTGGCTGTGTCAACCTCAGCGGATTCACGACAACAAAGCTGTCTGTCCGCTTCCGTAATCTGGATACCAAAACTTTTACCGCTACCAATATCTCTGCAATCGGTAATTCCGAAAATCAGTACTTTAATAAGATGACCAATTCCGTTGACGTCGTGCTGCGCGGTCCGGCCGGGGAGCTGGAGACAGTCACGCCGGAGGATATCCGCGTTGTGGTGGATATTACGGAGTATGTCTCCAACGGCACCTATTCCGCCCCTGCCATTGTTCTGGTGGACGGACACGACGAGCAGGTGGGCGCGGTCGGAACCTGTACGGTGGCCTTTAAAATCACGTCCTGAGATGTTCGGTTATGTACGGCCCTCCGAGCCGCGGCTGAGCGGAGAGGATAAACGGCGTTTCAGCGCCGCCTACTGCGGACTTTGCCGCACCTTGGGGGAGCGTCACGGACTGCCCGCCCGTTTTATCCTCAACTATGATTTCGCGTTTCTGGCCATTCTGCTCTGGCCGTCCGAGACAGGACCGGTCCTGCGCCGGTCCTGCCCGGTCCACCCGGTCCATGGCCGGGACGTTTTCCTGAAAAACCCGGCTCTGGAGCTGGCGGCGGATTGCAGTGTGATTCTGACCTGGTGGCAGATGCAGGACGCTTTGAATGACCCCGGAAAGGGTAAGGGGAAATACCGCCTGCTGTCAAAAGGGACAAGGGGCGCTTACAGGCGGGCCCGGCAGTACCGTCCCGGTTTCGACCGCACAACGCAGGAGCATTTGCAGCGCCTGCACCGGCTGGAGCAGTCCGGCTGCGCAACAATGGACGAGCCCGCGGATGCTTTCGCGCAACTGCTGGCCGGTGTGTCTAACGAGGTGGCGGAACCCGCAAAAAGGCGTATTCTGGAGCAGTTTTTGTATCATCTGGGCCGGTGGATCTATCTGGTGGACGCGGCGGACGATTTGCAGGAGGATTTCGCCTCCGGCAGCTACAATCCCCTGATCCGGCGTTTCTCCCTGGAGAACGGAACGCTTCCGGAGGACGCAAAAGAAACCCTGGCCCTGTCCCTGGACCACTCCATTCGTTTGATGTCCGCGGCCTTTGAGCTGTGGGATTTCGGCGTATGGACGCCTGTCATTCAATCTGTTGTCTACGAGGGACTTTTCCTGGTAGGCAGGTCCGTATTAGACGGAACATTCCACACCGCCGTCCGCTCCCGGCCCGGGAACGGAAGGAAGGAGAAGCTATGACCGATCCCTATGAAGTCTTGAACATCCCCAATACCGCCACGGATGACGAGGTCAAAAAAGCATACCGCGCTCTGGCCCGGAAGTATCATCCCGACAACTACCACGACAATCCCCTGGCCGACCTGGCGCAGGAGAAAATGAAGGAGATCAACGCCGCCTACGACGCCATTCAGCGGGAACGCAGCGGGCATGGCCGCGCCGCGCCCGATTACGGCGGGGGACAGCAGGCCGCCTATCAGTATTACGGCCAGCAGCGGCAGAATACATCGGCGGAGGCGCAGATTTTGTATCAGGTCCGGTGGGCTGTGATGATGGGCGGCAGTCTGGAACAGGCGGAGCGCCTGCTGGCGCAGATCCCCGAGTCCGGGCGGGGCGGAGAGTGGAGTTTTCTAATGGGACAGGTCTACTACCGCCGGGGCTGGGTAGACGAGGCGCGGCGGCACTATCAAACCGCCTGCGCAAAGGACCCCGGCAATGCCGAGTACCGCAACGCATTGGACAACCTCAATCAAACCCGGGCGGCCTACCGTCCCGACGGCTATGGCATGTCGTCTACATGCAGCGGCGGGGACCTGTGCGGCAGGCTTGCCTGTACGTACCTAATGTGTAATCTTGGCGGCTGTTTCTGGTGCTGCTGAGATGCGTATGTTTTCCCTGAAAAGGGATTAAAATTTGACATCAGGAGGGAAGATTAACGTGGTGAAAAGTATGACCGGCTATGGAAGAGCCAGAGAGACCCGCAGCGGACGGGATATTACCGTGGAGGTCCGCAGCGTGAACAACCGCTATTTGGACTGCACCGTAAAAATGCCCCGCGCCTTCATCTTCGCGGAGGATGCGATCAAAACAATGGTGCAGAAATACGCCAGCCGGGGCAAGGTGGACGTGTTTATTACGGTGGAATCCCAGGGGGCAAATGAACTGGTGGTCGCCGTCAACGAGCAGCTGGTGAAAAGCTATATCGACGCCCTGCGGCGTTTGCAGCAGCTGGGAGGCGATTCGGTACAGCGGGAAATTACCGTCGCCGATCTGGCGCGCCTGCCCGACGTTTTGACCGTGACCAAACCGGAGGAGGATCTGGAGAGCATCACCGCCGACCTGTGTGCGGTCTTGGAAACTGCGCTGGCCGCATATACTGCTATGCGGGAGACCGAGGGGAAAAAGCTGGCGGAGGATATCCAGCGCCGTCTCGACACCCTCGACGCCCTGACCCGTCTGGTGGAGGAGCGTTCCCCGCAGACGGTGACGGAGTACCGCCAAAAACTGCTGGCCAGGATGCAGGAAATTTTGCAGAGCGCGTCGGTGGATGAGGCCCGCATTCTGACAGAAGCCGCCATTTTCGCCGATAAAGTGGCAGTGGATGAGGAGACCGTCCGGATGCGCAGTCATCTCAGCCAGCTGCGGGATATGCTGAAAAGCAATGTCCCGGTGGGTCGGAAGCTGGACTTTCTCATCCAGGAGATCAACCGGGAGTCCAATACCATTGGCTCCAAATGCAGCGATCTCCAAATCGCAAGAGACGTGGTGGAGCTAAAAGCGGAAATCGAAAAAATCCGCGAGCAGGTCCAGAATATCGAGTAATGGAGCTGGTCAGTATTGGCTTTGGCGGACTGGTGGCCGCACAGCGGCTGGTCGCGCTGGTCAGCCCGGATTCCGCCCCCGTCAAGCGGCTGGTCGCGGAGGCCCGGGACCGCAGTATGCTGATCGACGCCACCTTTGGCCGCAAAACCGCGGCTGTGCTGGTAATGGACAGCGATCATGTGATCTTATCCGGACTTCCGCTGGAAAAGCTTGCGCCGCGGTTCGGGGTTGACCCAACTGTTTTGGAGGATGAGTCATGAGAAAAGGAAAGACATTTATTATCTGCGGTCCCTCCGGCGTCGGAAAGGGAACGGTGGTGGCCAGACTGCTGGCCAGTGACCCGACACTCTATTTTTCCGTGTCCGCCACGACCCGTCCGCCGCGGGCCGGTGAGGAGAACGGCGTCCACTATCATTTTCTGTCCAGAGAACAGTTTGAGCAGTGGATTGCGGCGGGAGATTTTCTGGAGTACGCCGAATATGTGGGCAATCTGTACGGCACGCCCTGCCGCTACGTGGACCAGGCAATGGAACAGGGCCGGGATGTGCTGCTGGATATCGAGATCCAGGGGGCGGAGCTGGTCCACCAGAAACGGCCGGATACGGTGCGCATCTATGTCGCACCGCCAAGCTGGGCGGAACTGGAACGCCGCCTCGTCGGACGCGGCACGGAGGACATGGAAAAAGTGCGGTCACGTCTGGCGCGGGGACGGGAGGAGTTCGCCGCCGCCAGAAATTTCGATTACTTTGTAATCAACGATACGGTGGATCACGCCGTCGGCGAGCTGCGGGCCATTATGCTGGCCGAGCACTGCCGGCCCTGTGAACGGATCTCGCTGATTAGTCAATAAGCGATAAAATCATGATAAGAGAAGGAATGATGTCATTATGATGCTCTATCCCGCAATGAACAAGCTGACCACGAATATCCCCAACCGCTATCTGCTGGTGAACGTTGTCGCACGCCGCGCCCGGCAGATCGCGCAGGCGGAAGAGGACGCAGTGGAGAGGAATGATACGAAACCTGTTACGCTGGCGATTCAGGAGGTTGCGGATGGGAAACTGTCCGTGGCCGCCGCCGATGTGTCGGTCACCAACGTGGAGTAACTGCACAGGGCCGCCCCCAGGCGGCCCATTCTACCGCTATGAGGTGACTGCATGGAAACTGTCAATATCGCACGCATCGCCGTGTCTGCGGCAACCTATAGCATTGATAAGCCCTATGACTATATCGTACCGGAGAAACTGACGGATAGGGCAAAGCCCGGCGTGCGGGTGACGGTGCCCTTCGGAAGAGGGAACCGGGTCAGCGAGGGAATTATTCTGGCAATGTCCAAAGACAGCCGGCTGCCCCATTTAAAGGCCGTCACGGAGGTCTTGGATGATGAGAGCGTGCTGGGGCCAGAACAGATCCGTTTGGCAATCTGGCTGCGGGAACGGTATTTCTGTACGCTGTATGAGGCAGTAAAGGTTCTGCTGCCCGCCGGTCTCTGGTACCGGGTGCGGGAAATCTGTACGCTGGCCGTGAACCGGGAAACCGCGCTGGAGTCCGGCGGGAACGTCTTTGAAAGCCGCATTCTGGAGACTCTCGTTGCTCACGGCGGTTCCGCTGAGCTGGAAACCCTGCGGCTTGCCTGCGGAGACGGCGCTCCGGCAGTCGCCCGGCAGCTGCAAAAGAAAGGACTTGTGACGCTGGACGCGGAGGCGTCCAGAAAGATCGCCGACAAAAAGGCCCGGCGGGTAACACTGGCGGTATCGGTGGAGGAGGCAATGGCCGCGGCGGAACGGACACGCCGTTCCGCACCCATTCGCTATGAGGTCATCAAGCTTCTGTGCTCCGGCGGCAGCGCACTGTCCAGCGATATCTGCTACTTTACCGGCGCGTCGCCCCAGACCCTGAACGGATTGGAGAAACGGGGACTGATTACTTTTACACAGGAGGAGGTCCTCCGGGTCCCCAGACCGGAACCGGCCGAGGGTCAGCCTATTGTGCTCAGCGAGGAACAGCAGGCCGCCTATGACCGCATTTTGGAACAGGCAGATACCGGAAAAGCATCCTGCTCTCTGCTCTACGGCGTGACAGGCAGCGGAAAGACTTCCGTATATATTCGCCTGCTGCAAGAGACCGTCCGGCGCGGCCGGCAGGGGATGATTCTGGTGCCCGAAATCGCGCTGACGCCTCAGATGATGTCTAAATTTACCGCCTATTTTGGAGACCAGGTGGTGATGCTCCACAGCGGACTGCGTATGAGCGAGCGGTATGACCAGTGGAAGCGAATCCGGCGGGGCGAGGTGGAGGTTGTTCTGGGGACCCGCAGCGCGGTGTTTGCACCGCTGGACCGGCTGGGCATGATTATTCTGGACGAGGAGCATGAGAGCAGTTATCAGTCCGAAAGCCCGCCGCGCTACCATACCAAGGACGTGGCAAAATTTCTCTGCGCACAGCAGGGAGCCGTTTTGGTGCTGGGGTCGGCAACGCCATCCATTGAGACCACATGGAAGGCCCAGCGGGGCGTGTATCAAAAACTGATCCTGCGCTCCCGATACAACCGTCAGCCTCTGCCGCGGGTGGTAATCGCCGACATGCGGGAAGAGGTGCAGGCGGGAAACGCCGGAATGCTCAGCGCACCGCTGCGCCGGGAATTGCAGGAAAATATCCGCAGGGGTGAACAGAGCATTCTGTTCATCAACCGCCGGGGCAACAGCCGGATGCTGCTGTGCGGCGAGTGCGGAGAAGCGCCGCAGTGTCCAAGATGCAGCGTGCCGCTGACGTACCACAGTGCCAACGGACGGCTCATGTGCCACTACTGCGGACACTCGGAACGTGTGCCGGAGGTATGCCCGGCGTGCGGCGGCCTGATGAAGCAGATCGGCGCGGGGACCCAAAAGGTGGAGGAGGAGCTCCACGGCGTCTTCCCGGGGACCGAGGTCCTGCGTATGGACGCGGACACGGTGTCCGGAA
>CAMWSZ010000038.1 GCA_947177005.1 uncultured Clostridia bacterium
ATCGTCCACACCGGCGACTTCAAGATCGACTCCACCCCCATTGACGGCGAGGTCATCGACCTGGGCCGCTTCGGCGAGCTGGGCCGCGAGGGCGTGCTGGCGCTGCTGGCCGACTCCACCAACGTGGAGCGGCCCGGGTATACCATGAGCGAAAAGATCGTGGGCAAAACCTTTGACCGCATTTTCCCCGGCTGCAAAGAGCGAATCATCGTCACCACCTTCGCCTCCAACGTCCACCGGATCCAGCAGGTCATCGACGCCGCCGCCGCCTGCGGACGGAAGGTGGCTGTGTCGGGACGGAGCATGGAGAATATCATGCGGCTGTCCGTGGAATTAGGCTACATGAAGCTGCCGAAAAACACGCTGGCGGACCTCAATAAAATCAGGTCCCTGCCTCTGGACAAACAGGTCATCGTGACCACCGGCAGTCAGGGCGAGGAGATGAGCGCCCTGTACCGCATGGCCTTCTCCCAGCACCGGCAGATCGACATCGGGCCGGGAGACCGGGTGATCATTTCGGCCAGCGCGATTCCCGGAAACGAGAAAACCATAGGGCGTGTCATCAATGAGCTGTTCCGGAAGGGCGTGGACGTGGTCTACGACAAATCGGACCCGCTGCATGTGTCCGGACATGCCTGTCAGGAGGAGCTGAAAATCATCCATGCCCTGACCCGGCCCAGATTTTTCATCCCCCTCCACGGGGAACAGAAAATGCTCCGGCGTCATGTGGAGCTGGCAATGGAAATGGGTATGGACCGCAGGAATATTGTGCTGCCCGATATCGGCAATGTGATTGAGATTACCGGCAAAAACATCAAGGTCGCGGAGGCCCCGGCGCCGTCCGGGTCCGTGCTGGTGGACGGAAACGGCGTAGGCGATGTGGGCGCGGTGGTGCTGCGGGACCGGAAAATCCTCGCCGAGGACGGTATGGTGGTAGTGATCCTGAATATCGTCAGCGGCCAGCTCCACAGCGAACCGGAAATTATTACCCGCGGTTTTATCTATGTCAAGGAATCCGAAGAGTTGATGCGGGAACTGAAGGAGGTCGCCGGCAGCGCCGCCCTGACCGCCATGGGGAAAAACAGCCGCGATATGGGAGAGCTGCGCAGTGCGGTGAAGTCCGCTGTGAACGGCTACCTCTTTAAAAATACCAAGCGGAGTCCCATGGTCATACCCGTGGTAAACAAAATCTGATACTGTTTCTCAATGAAAATTTGTTGCCGGGCAGAAATCCGGAATTTGAATAAAAACAGCGCCCCGATAAGCTCATCGGGGCGCTGCTTTAATCATAGAACCAGACAAAGGCGTGGCTTACAGTGCCGTCACCGCTTTGCAGTTCGACCTGATGCCTGCCGCCGGGCGTGACGCCGTAGAGGCAGCGGAATTTTGTGCCCGGCAGCATCTGACGCCGGAAGACGATGTCCACCGTGGACGGGAGCGGGGCACGGACAACGTCCTCCGGGAGCGCTTCCAGAGCGTACTCCAGATAGCGGATATTGTTCATGTGTCCATTGGTGTCGATGTCCCGGCGGCCTACGGTGCCCACATAAGCTTCGCAGGCGTTGTCCAGGCTCTTGCCTCTGGTGGGGAGGGGGGTGTCAAAGACGGCCTTGTCCAGCAAGTCAAAGGCATTGCGCACCTCATCCGTAATACGGGAGACATGGCCGGTTTTTGCGTTTACCAGCAGCCAGACGGCGGACGCTTGGGCGCATAAAACGTCCTGATGATAGACCAGAAATTCGCGGGACGATTGGAAACCCTGCATCGCCCGGGGCCAGGTCCGAACGGTAAGGGAGCCGCGCCATTCAGGACGCTTGAGCAGCTGGAGCCTCCAGGATGCCAGAATCCAGCAGACGCCTTTTTCCGGGATGTCCTTGATGCCATAGCCGCGGTCGTCGGCGGCGATGCACGCCGCCTCTTGCAGAATCCGCGCCAGCCCCTGATGACCCAGACGCCCGTCAAAGCCTAGATCTCCGTAGGTAATGGGGTATTCATGAATGGTAATAGGGTCGGACGTAATATCACGCTTCTTTCTTGGAGAAAATTTTTCTAAGAAAAGAATACCACAAAACCGGCAAAATAGAAAGGGCGTTTTGCAAAATTTTTAGGCGGGACCGGTCCGGCCGTCCGCTGAACATATGGGCAGTATTGCCCAAACCTTCCTCCTGCCGGAACGTTGGATTTCTGCAAAAAAAGTCCTAAAAAACTATTGACTTTCCGCCAGCCGGAAGGTATACAATACAAGGGTAAAGAGAAGGTGACGCACATGAAAATCAATGAGGTGGAGGCCCTTGTGGGGATCACCAAAAAGAATATCCGGTTCTATGAGGAAAAGGGCCTGCTCTCACCCAGACGCAACAGCGACAACGGTTATCGTGACTACGGCGAGGCCGAGGTGGAAACCCTGAAGCAAATTAAGCTGATGCGGAAACTGGGCGTGCCAATTGAGGATATCCGGAAGATGCTGGAGGGCGGGCAGACCGTCGGCGACGGGATGCGGCGGCATCTGGTCACGCTGGAGCGGGAGCGTCAAAACATTGACGAGGCCGTGCGGCTGTGTACGCTGCTCCAGAAACGCCAGGAGCTGCTGGGTGAACTGAATGCGGAGCAGGTGCTGGAGGAAATGGAACAGCTGGAGCATACCGGCACCACGTTCCAGAACAAGCAGAAACAGGATATCCGTGTGCGCTACGTGGCTCCGGTAGCGGTTTCGGTCCTGCTGGTGGCGCTGATGTCTGTCGTGACCGGCGTAATGGTCTGGGGCTTCTATATAGCCCCCCAGGACGCCCCGCCGCTGCCGCTGGTGCTGTTCATGATCTCGGTCCCGCTGCTGATTATGACAGGCGTGCTGCTGGCGCTGGCCCAAAGAATCAAGGAGATCGGGAAAGGAGAGGTGGATGATGCAAAACAATACTAAGAAGAAAATCGCACCGGTTATCATTACCATTCTTGTCCTGCTGTATGCAGGACCGCTGGTTGTCATGCTGGCGGCGGCTGCCATTGAACTGGCGGGAAGCGGTGCGGGGGAGATTTCGGTGTTCTTACTGCTTTACGCGGCGGTTGGCGGCGCGGTGGTGACCGGCATTCTGCTGGCACTGGCCCAGCGGCTGCGGGAAATTGACGGAAAGGAGGAGGAAGATGCCAAAAAATACTGAGCTGCAATTGCGGCAGAAAAAAGATGCGGTCCGGGGCGTACTGCTGTTTCTGCTGTTCCAGCTTGCCTGTGCGGCCTGTGCTGCCGCGCTGTGCTTTATTCCCGGACTGCCCGGCTGGGCCGTGATGCTGTTCGCGGTCCTGGCAGGAATCCCGCTTCTGATGGCAGTACCCGCTCTGGCGGTGCTCAAACAAAGATTTTATGAAATTCAAGGAGGAGAGTTAGATGCTGCTCGTCAATATTGACCATATCCCGGGCCGGGAATTGGAGGCGCTGGGAATCGTAAAGGGGACTGTTGTGCAGTCGAAAAACTTCGGCAAGGACTTTATGGCCGGTATGAAAACATTGGTTGGCGGCGAGATCGTCGGGTATACGGAGATGATTACGGAGGCCAGGCAGATCGCTACCAAACGCATGGTGGATGAGGCGGAACGCCTGGGCGCGGATGCGGTCGTCAACGTCCGGTACGGCTCCTCGTCCGTGATGCAGGGCGCGGCGGAAGTGATCGCCTACGGCACTGCGGTGAAGTACCGGTAAACGGACGGAAAGCCTCCCTCAATTAAGGGGGGCTTTCAGCCTGCAACCGGGAATCCTCTGTCCAGATATTGAAAACGGGTCCGGTTTATGATAAAATGGTCCAACACCGAAATTCTGAGCATGGAGAGCAACATGAAACGTAGCATCAAAAAATTACTGGGCATTGCCGCCGCGCTGCTGCTGGCGCTGGCTGTCTATGCCGCCATGAATATGCTGATCGACCCCTTCGGCCTGTTTGGCGACCCGGTCTTCAACTGGTACGGCTACAACGAGACGAACAACCCCCAGATGGCGAAAATTGCCTGGCTGGAGAAATACGGCGGCGGGTTTGACTCCTATGTCATCGGTTCCCCCTGCGCCTCCTCATTGAACGCCGGCGAGCTGAATGAATATCTGGACGCCAGTTTTTACAATCTGTTTACTTACAGCAGCAGCATGAAGGATTACCGGGACTATACAGTCTATCTCCTGAACAATCATACGGTTAAAAATCTGGTGCTGAACCTGAATCTCAGCGAGGCGGGCGTCCCGGATTCCGGGGACGGTGATATCCACTACAGGAAGCACGCAAAGGTCACCGGAGAAAATCCCGCGCTGTTTTATATGAGGTACGCCTTTTGCAGTCCCCGGTACGCGATTGATAAGGTATGGTCCTGTTTTCAGGACACGCTCCTGCCCCAGACCTTCGATCTGTTCGATGCGGCCACCGGCTGTTATGACCGGCGGATAGAAAATGTGGAGAAAATCGGGGACCCGGCTGTCTATTTGGAGGAACATGCCGGTGCTTTCGAGTATTACGGCGGCCCCTCCGTGCAGGAATTGCCCTGCCTTGACGAATGTATCCAATACCTGACGGAAATCCGTGATCTGTGCAGGGAAAAGGGGGTAAATCTGCTCGTTCTTTGTACCCCCGTATATATTACCCAGCTGGAGGCGTATGGTACGGAGGCGCTGGCGCGGTACAAAACCGCGCTGGCACAGACGGTAGATTTCTGGGATTTCAGCAGTACCTCCCTCTCCTGCGACAGCCGCTATTTTTATGACACTTTTCATTTCCGCGACGCTGTGGGGACAATGGTTCTGGCGGAGGTCTTTGGAAACGATGCGGTTTACCGCCCCGACGGTTTCGGGACCCTAATTACCGCCGGGAACAATAAGGAAGCCTCCCGGCTGCCTCAGCAGGACGAACACCATACGCAGGACGTGCCGGTTTTGATGTACCACCACTTCAGCGAGGACACGGAGGGTGCTGTCAAACCGGAGGAGCTGGAGTCCCATTTGCAGGCACTGTCCGGGGCCGGATATACGCCCGTTTTTTTCCAGGATCTGATTGATTACGTCTATCACGGCATCAATCTGCCGGAAAAACCGGTCTGCATTACCTTCGACGACGGCTACCTCAGCAACTATGAAATTGCTTGGCCGCTGCTGGAGCTCTACGGCATGAAAGCGACGATTTTTGCAATCGGCTGTTCCGTGGGCCATGAGGAATTCTATAAGGATACCGAATTCCGGCTGACGCCCCATTTCAGCTACGGGCAGGCGCGGGAAATGACGGCCTCCGGTGCAATTGACATCCAGTCCCATACCTACGACATGCACCAGTGGGAGGAATTTGAAACCGGAAATGAGATCCGTACCTCCGCGCTGCCCCTGCCGGGGGAAACGGAGGAGGCATACGCCGCCGCGCTGTCCGCCGACATGACCTTTTACAACCGGCTGCGCCAGCAGGAATTAAACGGGGATTTCTGTGCGCTGGCCTATCCGGGCGGATTTTATAATACGCTTACGGAGGTATTGATTCATGAGAACGGCATTCCGGTGACGCTGTCGATCAAGACGGACTGCCGGAACGTACTGGTCCGGGGACTGCCGCAGAGCCTGTATGCCCTGTGCCGCTGGAACGTCCCCGCGGGTATGACGGGGGAAGCGGTCGTCGCTATGATCCAGTGACCAGTCAGAACGGACCTGAAATGCTGTTCAGTAATAATTGTATATTCAGCTGCAAAAGCACCCGCCCCTCATTGTACCAGAGGGGCGGGATTGCTGTATTTACCGCGGTGATTGTTTGATTTCCAGTGTATATTCTTCGACTCCGGGAATCTTAGATAAGAAATCCACTATAATGGACCGCGCCATTTTATCGGCGTTGTCAAGCAGTCCTCTATCGACGGCTTTATTTTCCATAATAACCTTTTGGCTGCTGATAAAATCATTATAATCTTCAAAGGTAACTTTATTGAAAAGCCCGTCATTGACTTCTAAAACCGTGATTGTTTCCTGCGGAATGTTATTATCTGTAATTTTGCTGGAAGGCAGAGTAATCAAAATAGTACGGGCATCTTCATCCACGTCAACCTCAATATTACTGAGATCTATTCCAGCCTTGATAACGCCGTCATATGTAATAAGAAGACTTTTCGCGCTGAAGGGCATGTCCCAGCCAAAAATCCACGTTTGATTCTGTTCAACTCTATCTGCGTTTGTGTAGATGTATTGCTGAGTGACCAGCTCCTGAATAGAATTCAGCTCCGCTTTTAACTGATCGCTTGTGACTACAGGTACAGAATCTTTTATCAGTGAGTCATTTTGTTCCTGCTGTTCACGAAGGGCTTCAATAATTTTCCATTGCTGTTCGACTTGTTCCACGGACGCGGCTAACTGCTCTCTCAGCTCTTTTTGCTGGTTGTGAGCGTCAACAAGCAAATATAATAAAATCACCACAGCAATCAAAACTAAAAGGTGTATACCATATTTTTTGCGGCCTTTTTCCACTTTCAATACCTTCTTCTCTTACGGTATTATATTTTCCCTGCGAGGTATTATAGCAAGTTTTTTTGTCTATTGCAAGAGAAGTCGAAAAACAGCATCCGGAATCAAACCCGAATCAGGGCTATACAGGTATCGCTATCCGAAATACACTGAAAGCGTCGCAATGGTTCGGCGCGGGCAGTGATGAAATGCTCCTTCCATTGATAAATCATCCGTTTTGGGAGGAACTCCCCCCTATAGGGAGGTATCTGCCCGACTGGGACCACAACTTTCTGCTCACGACGCTGATCTATAAGCTGGGCTGGCTGCCGTTTCTGCTGCTGGCCGCGGCTGCCGCCGTACTGGTTCTGTGGTTGCTGTGGAAGTGCGTGCGGCAGAGCAGTCAGACGGGCCGGATGCTGGCGATGGCCGTGGTGCTGAACCTGGGTTTGCGGATGCTGTGGAGTATTGCATTGAATCTGGGCTTTGTTCTGTTCAGCGCGGAATTCCCGCTGGTGATCGGAAACCTCCGCTCGGTTGCGGACATGTTCATGATCGGACTGGCGCTGTCGGCGTTCCGGGGCGATACCGTGCCGTTAGTCCCCTCACGAGAACGCCGTCTCAAGGCCGGATAACAGAAGGTCCAGGGATTTCAGGCGCAGCTGCGTACCGTCTTCCACGGTCCAGACGGGCCCGTTTGCGGTTACGGGCGCTTCGGCGGTGGTAAGCGGTTCGGCCAGGGGGGAGAACAGCACGCCCCACCACACCGGCAGGCTGGAGAACAGCATGGCCGTCAGGCCCACAAGGACTGACAGAATAATTTTATTTCGCAGTTTCATAATAAACACCGTCCAAACTGTTTTATTGATAAATCCAGTTTGGACGGTATTTTCCGGTTTTATACAGATGCCGGTACAGGCACACACAAAAATGTGGAGGGAAACAACGCGGTCATCTGTCCGGCGGCGTTTTGGGCGGTCTCCCTGCTCCGGAAGATTCCAAAGACCGTAGGACCGCTGCCGGTCATGGAGGCGGCCATTGCGCCCAGCTCCAGCAGGCGGCTCTTGATTTCAAAGACCACGCTGTATTTCCGGGGCAGAACGTCCTCGAACACATTATACAGCCGCCGGGCCACGCCCTCCAGATCCCCCGCCGACAGCGCCGAGAGCAGTTCGTCCGTTTTCGGATGCAGCCGCAGCCGCTTGACCTGCACCAGCCGGAACAGCTCCGGCGTAGACACCGCGCAGGCCGGTTTGCACACCACCAGCCAGCAGAAGGGGAATTCCGGCAGGCCGGTGAGGCGTTCGCCGCGGCCCTCCGCCAGCACCGTGCCGCCCCGCACGCAGTAGGGCACGTCGCTGCCCACCCGCGCGCCGATTTCCTCCAGCCGTTCCCGGGACAGATCCGGCTTGTACAGACGCCGCAGCACGCGCAGCACCGCCGCGCCGTCGCTGCTGCCGCCGGCCATTCCGGCGCAGATGGGGATGCGCTTTTGCAGGTCAATGGACAGGCCGGGAACGGGAATGCCGGTGTCCTCAAAAAACCGCGACGCCGCTTTTACCGCGATATTCCCGCCGCCTCTCGGCAGATAGGGCAGGTCGGCGGTCAGGTACACGCCGGGCTCAGCCCGCTGCGAGACCGTCACCGTATCGGCCAGGTCAATGGACTGCATCACCATGCGCATATCGTGATACCCGTCGCTGCGGCGGCCCACGATATCCAGACTCAGATTCAGTTTTGCAAACGCTTTTTCCGTGCAGACCATTCCAGGGTTCCTCCGGGCTCACAGCCTTTTTCCGCAGTGGGGACAGCGCACTCCCGTATGATCTCCCAGCGGCTTCCGGCAGTGGGGGCAGCGGTTGAACAGCGTCCGAACCAGCATCATCAGCAGGAAAAAGAACGCGCCGCCCATGAGCATCCAGGTCTGCTTGCAGAAAGCGAACAGCGTGACCAGCAGCAGGCAGACCGCCGTCAGGAGAATGATTAACATTTTTGCGCGGTGTAAATCCATAGTGCAACGCCTTCTTATCTGATCTTCCGGCCCTCCACGTAGTACCGTTTATCCTCCGCGTGGCCCATGGAGAAGGTCTTGCGGGGCAGGACGCCGTCGGCGATGACGGTTTTGAACAGCTGGTCCTTGCCCATTGCCGGGAGCTTGAAGCCGATATTGCCGGGTTTCGCGCCCAGCTCATCGGTGACCTTATCGCCGTGGATATAGTCCACTTCGCCGCCGTTTTCCTTCAGATAGGCGTCCAGGAAGTTTTGCAGCGTGCCCACGGCAAGCTGTACCCGGGGATTGGGGACGTTCAGATAACCGGAACCGCCCGCCCAGGTGTAGGCAATGGTGTGGCCCACGCCCTGACCGTCCCGTGCAGTGGGATAGAACTCCTTGAATGCCGCCAGCAGCTTCTCCGGGTCCACCCCGAACACCACCCGGTGAATGGCCTCGAACTTCAGGGCCTCATCGTGGAGGTTTTCGATCTCCACCAGCGCGTACCGTGCGGGGAGCTTGTCCCATTCGCTCTCGGGAGTGACTTTTTTCAGGTTTTCATAGCAGGTCTTGGCGGTAGCCAGACTGTGGTTGCCGTCGCCTACCGCGAACAGCAGCGGTGCGACGCCGCTCACGCCGTATTTTTCCCGCATGGCGTCATCGGTGGTCATAGCCGCCAGGGCACCGGCAAGGGCGTCGATCTGGTCCGCGCTGAGCTTCCAGCCCTTTAAATGGCCGCCCTTCATCATCAGGTCGAAATCGTAGACCTTTTCCATGGAATCCACTGCCGCCTGTATCGGCTCAATACAGGTCTTTTTCGGGTCGTCGATGAGCAGCATCACATGGGGCACCTCAATAGGCGCGTCCTTCCGTACCCGCACGCGGGGCGGGATGCGCTCCAGCACGGTTCCCTCCGTGGCGCGGATGAGGGAGCCGGAGCCGGGCGTATAGTCATATTTTTCCAGGTCAACCGCCGCCACCAGGCCGGGACGCACCGCGCCGTCGGACTGCGTGCGCTCAAGGTAGATAATGGAATCCGGATGATTCTGGAAGATGTCCCGGGCAAGATAGTCCTCCATAGCGCGGTTGATGCCGGTGATCTCCGACTCTACATCCGGGTCATTCAGCTTGCTCTCCGGCAGGATGAGGCGCAGGGTAGAGGGAGCGTCTCCGGCGATGCGGTCCACTTCCTCCCAGTATTCGGGCTGGGAAGTGAACTGGTCGCAGGCGACAACCGCCCATTTGGTCATGTCCGTACCGGCCTTCGGCAGCAGGATATCGGCGGGCTTCATGCCGATGTTCTCAAATTTTTCGCTCATAGTATTCTCCTCCATAAACTTATCGGTGACGGGTCAGGAAAGACTCGTTTTCTCAAACAGCAGGTCCAGCAGCGCGGAACCGTTCTGAATAAACGGCCCGTTTTCCCCCGCCGGTTCGTCGTACACACCGCCGCGGCCGTCATCACGGCGGCTGTCGTAGAGCAGGAAGGGCACCGGATCTCCGTCATGACCCCGTGTGGCGGTAAGGGTTTTGTGGTCGCTGAGGAGCAGGACGCGGTGGCTGAGTCCGGCGTTCTCCAAACGGTCCAGCAGGGGTGTAACCAGCCTGCTGTCCAGCCACTCAATGGCCTGCACCTTACCGGTCAAATCGCCGTTGTGGGTACACTCGTCTGGGGCTTCCAGGTGTAGGCAGACGAAATCATATTCCTGCAATTTCTCCCAAACGGCCTCTAATTTGCCGGGGAAATTGGTATCCAGCTCGCCGGTGGCACCCTCCACCTCCACCATTTCCAAGCCCCGCAGGACGCCGATGCCATGCACCAGCGGCACCGCGCTGATGACTGCGCCGCCACAGCCGTACTGCTCCCGGAAACCCGGCAGCTCCACCGCGGTGCCCTCCGCCCAGAACCAGATCCCGTTGGCGGGCATTTTTCCGGCGGCGCGGCGTTTTTCAGTGACGGGGTGGCGGTCCAGAATTTCGTGGGCCAGACGCATCAGCTCCGCAAACGGTTTGGCGCGTTCGCTGCCGGAGGGGAACAGGGGACTGGCTTCTTCGCCCAGATGATCGTGGGGTGGAATAAAGGAGATGCCCTCAATATTGCTGTTGTGCTGGACCGCCAGCTGCCGGAAAGCGGGGAAGCGGTGGATTTCTATTTCAGCGTCCCGCAGCGCTTTGGCGAAACGCGGCTCGCTGAGGAGTACATCAACGGACTCCAGCGCGGACTCGCCGTCAATGGAACCGGCGCTGTGGGACAGAATCTTCTTCTTTTCCAACGGCTGGTCTCCGTCCTCCAGAGTGACCAGGTTGCACCGGAACGCGGCGTCGCCGGGCAGGAGCCGGATGCCCGCAGCGGCGGCCTCCATGGGGGAGCGGCCAGTGAAATAGCGCAGGGGGTCGCAGCCGAAAATGGATAAAATAGCCGTCTCACTGCCTGCCGGAAGCGGTTTAGGACAGTTGATGACATGTCCCACCAGTCCGCGGGCGGCCATACGGTCAATGGTGGGGATGTTAGCGGTTTGCAGGGGCGTTTTATTGTCCAGCTGCGGGACGGGATTGTCCGCCATACCGTCCCCGATGACAAGCAAATACTTCATAAGAGCCTCCATGAATGTAACTGCCGCCTATTATACAAGCTTTTTCCGCGGTTTTCAACCGGGCTGAAAAGTTTTTCTTTTCACAAAGTCCTCAATAAAAATTTGGAAACACGCTCGGGTGTATAGACTGCGGCCTGCGGGACAGACTACCACAGACAGCCTTACAGGGCTGTAAGGGAGGTTGAAAGAGATGGGAATCGACAAATTCGCACTGCTCCTTGCCATTATCGGCGCGCTGAACTGGGGTATCATTGGCCTGTTCGGATTTGACGTGGTCGCGTTCATTTTCGGCGGGCAGATGGCAGCATTTTCCCGTATCATCTACGCTGTTGTAGGCGTTGCGGGACTGTGGTGCATCTCTCTGCTGTTCCGGCAATGGCGGCAATCAGGCGCGGCGGCGGCATAGCCCCCCGCAAGTCCAGGGCCAAGGCCCTGGCGAGAGTTCGGTCCCGCCGCGCCCGCCCTCTCATATGAGAAAGCCTGCTCCCGGGCGGAAATCCGCTGTTTGCAGAGCAGGAGAGCGCGGTTGGATTTTATATATGTGAGGGCACGCGGCGCGGTGCGCACCGCCCCGCGCCGCGTTTCCTCACAGTCGGGCAGCCGGAAAAATTACATAGAAAAAGGAAAAAAGTATTTGACAAGCGGGGAAATATCCTCTATAATAGCAGTCGTGTCTTTGGAGGTGCGCCATGCTTTTGAACGTGCAGAAGATCATCAACGCTCCCGGAGAACGGATGGATTTCCAGTTTGAACTGGACCTGTCCGGTGTGGACTTCGGCGGCCTGTATCCAATACAAAATCCGGTGGTGGTAACCGGTTTTGCGGAGAATACTGCGGGGATGCTGACCTTGCGTTTTACGGCGGATTCGACCCTCAAAGCCGTCTGCGACCGCTGCCTGAAGCCCTTCGACCTGCCGAAACAGGTCTCCTGCGAATACCTGCTGGCGGAGACCCTGGAAAATGAGGATCAAGACGAGATTATCCGTCTGGAAAACGGAACGGTCGATGTGGGCGAGCTGGCGAGGACGGCCTACATCCTGGAAATGGATTCAAAGACCCTTTGTTCAGAGGACTGCAAGGGCATCTGTCCCGGCTGCGGCGTCAATCTCAACC
>CAMWSZ010000039.1 GCA_947177005.1 uncultured Clostridia bacterium
GCTGTGTCCGGTTTTTGCGTTTATTTGAAAAACCTACTTGACAAAATGCACTGGAAGTTGACGCATTCTTTTTAATGTGATTCATTCAGGGAGGAATTGATAATGGGCAATAATTTTCATGATTCTGAGTTTGAGGATCAGATGAAGTACTTGGAATTGCAGGAAATGCTTGAAAAAGCAGATAACGCAGTGGCTGTCGCAGTAGCCGCAACCGCTGCAACCTGTACCGTCCCGATCCCGTTTGCCGATGCGCCTATGCTGGTTGCAGAGCAGGTTGCGCTTATGGCTACCATTTGCGGTATCTTCAAGATCAATATTGAAAAAGATGGCTTAAAGGCGCTCGCCACTGCTGCGTTAGGTGCCAGCGGTGCAACCGTATTCGGAAAAATGATCGCGACAAATCTCCTGAAACTGGTTCCGGTAGCCGGAACGGTAGCCGGCGGTGCCGTTTCCGCAGGGACTGCTGGTGTGATAACGCTTGCTTTAGGAAAGGCGTTTATAGAAGTTTGTAAAGCGGCTAAGATGGGAAAACTGAGCGAGAATGAGATCACGTCGTCAAAGGGCGTGAATATGCTGAAATCCAGCTTCAAAGAGCAATTAAAGAAGAACAAGAATTAAAATGAGAAAGCCGCAAAATATGGCTTCTTACGGCGGGACTGGGAACTTTGCTTCCCGGTCCCGCCGTTCCATTTACCCCCTGCCGTACATAAAGATATACAGGAACGCCTGCCTCTTTACAATCGAAGCCTCTATCTTCAGGTGAAAGAGGTCCTGGACGAAAACAAAGCCGAACGGCATATTCGGGGCGGAATCGCTACCCGTAAAAAATACCGCGGAAGCTGAATGCTTGGGAGGAATTGCCTGATGAAGCCTTGCCGTAACTGCCCTGGAGCGGGCCAGACCGGTCAGTCCGTACACGCCGCCGGAACGGCGCAGGATACCGCCATGAACCGCTACAGTCATCCAATCATTACAAGAAATAATCCGGCTTCCGGTTCTGCTGTGGAGCTGCTCGCCGATATTCTGGAGACGCTCTCTCATCACAGTGAGGTGCTGGAGGAGCTCCTGCGCCGTACCGAAAAGCCGGATACAATGTAGTTACAACGGAAACAAATGGTGACAATTTTTTCTGGGGGCTTGTCTTATGGCGCGTTCTCGGCTATAATATATGAGTTGTTGACCTGCCCCGGCAGGCTTTACCCTCAGAACAAGGAGTCTATTACCCATGAGCCGCAACAAAAGACATACTTCTGCTGTGCAGGCCGTATCCGTTGTCACGATCTGCACCCTCTTCATCCTGACCGCCCTGGTCGGACTGTATAAGTGCTTTTCCGAGGAGCCGGACCCGGCGGACGGCGCTGTGGCGCCGTCAAATGCCGCGGCGGACGGTTCCCTGGAGCCGGACGGCAAGGTAAAAGTCAAATCCGCCTCCGCCTCCTCCCGCAAGGAGCATTTTCATACAATCCTCATGGGCGGCCTCGACGATGAAAATGGCGGCAGCGATACCAATCTGCTGCTGGCTATCGACAGCGATCAGGGAACTATGGATGTCGTCAGCCTGCCCCGGGATACCCTGTTAAATGTCTCCTGGCCCGTGAAGAAGCTGAACAACGCCTATCATCACGGCGGGTTCACCCAGACCATGGAGGAGGTCTCCAAGCTGCTGGGCATCCCCATTGACCACTATGTTACCGTGAAATTGAAGGCATTTGAGGAATTGATCGACGCCATTGGCGGCGTGGATTTTGAGATACCGGTCAACATGAACTACGACGACGACTGGCAGAATCTCCATATCCATTTCGACGCCGGAATGCGGCATCTGAACGGACAGGAGGCCCTGAAGGTGGTGCGCTGGCGGCAGAACAACGACGGCTCCGGCTACGCCACCGCCGATATCGGCCGCATCGATACCCAGCAGAATTTCCTGAAGGCCGTCGCCAAACAGACCCTCCAGCTATCCAATGTGGACAAGGTGGGAGAAATGGCGGAGATCTTCAGCAAATGCGTGGATACCGACCTGAAGCTCTCCAACCTGATCTGGATCGGGGAGCAGGCGCTGAAGACCGGTCCCGATAATATCACCTTCCATACGCTCCCCGGCGACGGCGCGGGCTGGTATCAGGGCGGCTCCTATTATGTTCTGGATGCCAACGGCGTCCTGGAGATGATCAATTCCTATTTTAATCCCTATCTCCATGATCTGACGCTGGACGATATGGACATCCTTGTTCCCTGACCGTGAAAGGAGTACATCATCCATGAAACGTTCCCTTCTGACGTTCGCCCTGGCGCTGACGCTCCTGTCCCTCTTGGGACATGGGGCGGCCGCCGGTTCATTTCCCGCCGTCCGCTCCTATACCGGGCAGTTCTCCGATGTCCCCCGCAGCACCTGGTACTATGAAAACGTCGCCGCCCTCTATGAGCTGGGACTGACTAACGGACAGGGCAGCGCCTCCCGTTTCGCACCGGATCAGGAGATGACCGTGGCGGAGGTTTTGACAATAGCCGCCCGGCTGCGCAGTCTCTTCGAGTACGGAGACAGTGAAGCCGGTGCAGAAAAATATGCCGGTGGGGATTGGTATCAGCCCTATGCCGCTTATCTGCAATCCGCAGGTGTAACCGGCACGGAATTCAACGGTGTCTACCGTCAGCCTGCTACCCGGGCGCAGACGGCCCATATTCTGGCCAACACCCTGCCGCAGGATCAGTTTTCGCCCATGAATCAGGAGATCGTGGCAGCCGGCTATGCCAACCGCTGCTATATCCGGGACGTTTCCTCCGATACCCCCTATGAAAATGATATCCTTACCCTGTACAGCTGGGGAATCCTCAGCGGAATGGACCGGACAGGCGCTTTCCGTCCGGCGGACAGTATCCCCCGCTCACAGGTGGCCGCTATGGTCACAAGAATGATTTACCCTGAGCTGCGGGTCCGGCTGGAATGGGAATCCGCCTACAGCCGGGCAGGAACCGATATGGCGGATCTGGTATCCAGCGACGGCACGTTTTTCCATTCGCCCGCGCCGGAGGATACCGAAGAGATCGACGCCGATATCCGGTACATGCTCTCGGAGGGCAACCGGTTCATTACCCTGCAATACCCCGCCGGGGAGCTGAGCAGTACGGCCATAAACGAACTGCTGGAGGCTTTTCTGTACGGTGTGCGGGGCTATGTGGAGCAGACCTATAATGCCCTGAAATGCTCCTATTCCACCAGAGCAGGCAGCGTTACCTTTACATTTTCCAGCAGTCTGTATCCGGAGGACGAGATCGAATCCTACCGTACCGCTACAATGGACTGCGCCGTGCAGGTGCATGACCAGATGTGGGCGGAGGGGATCATTACCCCGGCTATGTCGGACTACGACAAGGCGAAGGTCTACTTTACCTGGATCTGTGAGAACTGCCAGTACGATTTTTCCAGCACCGAGACCTCCATGAGTCATACGGGCTACAGCGTATTCACCGAGGGCCTGGCGGTCTGCGACGGCTACACGGCCGCATACAACCTGCTGCTGAAGCTGGAGGGAATCCCGTGCAGCACCGTCTCCCGGGGCAATCACATCTGGACCGTGGCGGAGCTGGACGGCGTCTCCTATCATATCGACGCCACCTGGGGCGATCAGACCGGTTCTGTCGCCTACCGGTTTTTTGGCATGACAGAGGCGGACGCGCTGGCGCGTTTTGACTGACAGACGCAAATCAGGACGGTACAGAATTTTTCCTGTACCGTCCTTACTATATTATATCATTTGTACATTGACTTTAACGAATGAACGTGTTAAAGTAAAACGTCATCGGAGCATGACAGGCCGGCAAGGAGAGCGTTCTTTTAATTGCTAATATCAGATGTCCTGAAAAATCCGGGCCGGCGGACCGGCGCCGCCCAATTCAAACTATGAACAGAAGGAAGCAATTGCCATGCAGGAAATGAGCAGAAGAAACAAACAGTTTACCGACTCCGTCATCAGACGGATGACCCGGATCGCCCTGGACGCGGGTGCAATCAATCTCGCCCAGGGCTTCCCGGATTTCGACCCGCCGAAGGCGATGCTGGACCGTCTGGCTGAGGTCAGCCATGAGGGTCCCCACCAGTACCCCATTACAATGGGCGCACCGAATTTCCGGGCGGCGCTGGCCAGAAAGTGCGGGCGCTTTATGGGCCGGACCCTGAATCCGGATACCGAAATTGTGGTGACCATCGGTTCCACAGAGGCAATGGTGGACACCATTTTTGCCCTCACCAATCCCGGCGATAAGATCATTATGTTCTCCCCCTATTTCGAGAACTATCACGCCCAGGCCATTATGGCCGACTGTGAGGCCGTTTTTGTACCGCTGGTGCCGCCGGAGTTCCATTTCGACCCCGAAGTGCTGGAGGACGCCTTCCGGCAGGGCGCAAAGGCAATCCTGATCTGCAATCCCTCCAATCCCAGCGGCAAGGTGTTCACCTATGACGAGCTGAAACTGATTGCAGATCTGTGCATCAAATATGATGTGTACGCAATCATGGACGAGGTGTATGAGCACATCATCTATGACAACAACAGGCATACGTATATGAACAGCCTGCCCGGCATGTGGGAACGGACTGTCAGCTGTTCCAGCCTGTCAAAGACCTACTCCGTCACCGGCTGGCGTCTGGGCTACGCCATTGCCCCGGAACCGCTCATGGAGCGGATTAAGCAGTACCACGACTTCAACACAGTTGGCGCGCCGTCGCCGCTGATGGAGGCCGCTGTCGTAGGTCTGGACATGCCCGACAGTTACTATGAGGAGTTCGGGGCTCATTATGCCCATATGAAAAAGCTGTTTACCGATGGCCTGAAAAATATCGGCATTCCCTTCACGGACCCCCAAGGCGCATATTTCGTGCTGGCAAACATCAGTCCATACCTGAAAAAAGGACAGAGTGATGTGGAATTCTGTGAGGAAATGGCCCGCAAGGTGGGTGTTGCCTGCGTGCCGGGGACATCGTTTTTCAGGGAGAACGTCAGCGACATCGTCCGCGTCCACTTCGCCAAGAAGGATGAGACGCTGTACGACGCGCTGGACCGGCTGTCCCATATCAAAGAAAAAATGGCCTGACATACGGCAAAAAACTGTCCAGCAATCCTTTTTGGGAGGTTGCTGGACAGTTTCGCTACACATATACAACAAATTCCATAACCACCGGTGTGATATAGCACTCTATAAAGGCCGCGGCAACCACCAGCGGCAGCACAACAAGAAGCATCACCCGCAGCAAGTCGCTGCACACCTCCACCATTGGCTCCCGATTGGGGCTTTTGAGAATGACCCGGCACATACTGCGGCAGAGATACACCCCGCAGGCAATAGAGATCACCAGAGCCGGAAGCTCAAAAATACCGTGGGGCACGATGCCCGCAAAAAATGCCAGCATGGGGAGGTTGTTTGCATGATAGAACGCCGCCAGCATCCCCAGCATCGCGCCGTTGGCAAACAGGCTGACCACCGGCAGGAACAAAAACGGGATAAAACCATAGAGCGCGGATACCAGCATAGCCCGCCAATTGTTGAGCATCAGGGAAAAGACCGACATATTTCCATTCTCGTCTATGACGCCCGCCTCCTGCACCTGGTCCATAAACTCTTCGAAAAGCTCGATCACCGCATCTGGTGCCATAGTCCCGGCCACAGCGCCTAATACCGTGAAAACCAACAGTCCTATGGTACAGAAGCGCAGGACGCGACGGAAACTGCCGCTCCGCAGAAATTCACGCAGGCAGTCACGCTGCTCGTTCAGCCAGCTCACAGCTTTTCCAGTCCCAGACGCAGACGGCGCAGCGTCTCGTCACGGCCCAGAATGCGGCAGATTTCGACTGCGCCGCCGGGCGTCACCGCACGGCCCGCCGCCGCAATGCGTACCGGCCACATAAGCGTTGCGTTCTTCACCGCCAGTTTTTCCGCCAGACCGGTCAGGCAGTCGTGGATGCTCTCCTGCGTCCACTCGGGAAGGGCTTCCAGCGCGGGAACAGCCGCTTCCAGCATCGCTTTTGCAACTTCGTCGTTGGTTTTGGATTTTTTGTTGGTGAAAAGGTCCTTTTCATAGGCGGGAAGAGTCTCGAAAAAGCCAATTTTTTCGGGGATCTCAGTCAGACGCTCGCAGCGGGCCTGCAACAGTGCTGCGATTTGTCTGGTGTCCAGCGCCGGATTTTTCACCGCCTGCCGGATATACGGTTCCGCCGCCGCGTGGAACGCCTCCGGCGTCATGGCGCGGAGATAGAGGGCGTTGAAATGCGTCAGCTTTTCGATGTCGAAAATGGCGGGAGATTTGGAGATGCCGCTAATGTCAAAGACGCCGGCCAGCTCCTGCAAAGAAAAAATCTCCTGTTCCGCCTGCTCGCCCCGGGGACCCAGCCCAGCAGCGCGACATAATTTAAGATGGCCTCCGTGAGAAAGCCCTGAGCCTTCAGATCTTCATAGGAGGGGTCCCCGTGACGCTTGCTCATCTTGTTGTGCTGGTCCCGCATGACCGGACTGCAATGCACATACACCGGCACCTCCCACCCAAAGGAACGGTACAGCAGGTCATATTTCGGCGCGGAGCTCAGATATTCGTTGCCCCGGACTACGTGGGTGATGCCCATAAGCTGATCGTCAATGACGTTGGCGAAATTGTAGGTGGGCAGACCGTCGGACTTGAGCAGAATCTGGTCCTCCAGCTCGCTGTTTTCCACGGTGATGTCACCAAAAATGGCGTCATGGAAGGTAGTGGAGCCCTCCCGGGGCATTTTCTGACGGATCACATAGGGCATACCGGCATCCAGCCTGGCCCGCACCTCCTCCGCGCTCAGACTGCGGCAGGGGTCCTCACCCCGTCCGAACTCGCCGGTTTCCTCCTGGGATTCGGCTTTCTCACAGAAACAGTAGTAGGCGCAGCCTTTTTCCACCAGCAAATGCGCGTATTTGCCGTAGGTGTCCCGGCGCTGGGACTGAATATACGGCGCGACCGGTCCGCCCACATCCGGGCCCTCGTCGTGGGTCAGGCCGCACTCGGTCATGGTGCGGTAAATGACGTCCACCGCGCCCTCTACCAGACGTCCCTGATCGGTGTCCTCAATGCGCAGAATGAACGTGCCGTTCTGATTGCGGGCAATCAGCCACGTATAGAGGGCTGTGCGGAGGTTTCCGACGTGCATATAGCCTGTGGGCGACGGCGCAAAACGGGTACGGGTTTTCCCGTGGGGGATTTTCGCCTCCATATCCGCGAAATAGGTTGCATCAGTTGACATGACAGATTTCCTCCAACATGCAGAAAATGATTATTTGAGTCTTTGCCTATTGTACTATAGTTTCTCCGTCCCTGCAAGCCATTTTTTGGAGGGAATCAGGATTGCAGGGCATCTGCCGGCGTGTACGCCTGCTCCAGAACAAACTCCCCGCCTGCGGTACGGACGGCGGTCCCGCTGCCGGTGATGTCATAGCTGATGCGGTAACGGCCCGCTTCCAGACTGCCCCACAGCGTCTGGACAGGCGCGGACAGATCATCGCCTCCGGCTGGCAGGGGGTCGCTCATGCCGCAGAAGCCAACGCCGTCAGCAAAGGGGACCTCCTCCCACTGCCCGGAGATGTTCTGACGCTCCAGATGTGGAATCCACAGGATAGAGTTCTCTTCGCCGGTAGTGTTGATGATGTGAACAGGGATCGTTTCCGCCATTTGCAGCGGGGCGGCGGAGACATAGATGGAAAAATCCGGTTCCGGCTGAGCGCCGTCCGCGACGCGGAATTCCAGCTGCCAGGCGGGACCATCCGTATGTTGGGTATCGGTCCAGACCTCGCCGCCGGTGACACGGTACAGACCAGCGTCAAAAGGCTTGTCTACAAACCAGGCGTCAAGGGTGAAGGTGCTGACAGAGCCGGGTTGAAGCTCATGGGCAATGGAGTCGAACGTGTATTGCCCTATGGTTTTTACCGGTTTCCACTGTCCGTCAGTGTACTTCTCAAAGGAAATTACTTCTCCGTAGGTCAGTACAGAATTTCCACGGTTTTCCAGCACCATTGTCAGTTTTTGCGTACCAATGGGGTAGGTATCCTGCAACAGAGAGAGCGTGATGCCGCCGGAGGTCCAGGTGGACGCAATGGAATCCTCCCCGGCCGGCGGCAGAGTCTCCTCCAAAGATACAATCGGCGCGGTATGCCCCGGACCGCCGGGAATTTCGTTATTGACAGCAGCTGTTGTGCCGCAGGCGAAGAGGCTCAGGCAGAGCAGAACGGCCAGCAGCGCGGTGACAATCGTTTTCATGTGATATCCTCCTTTTTGCTTTCTTATTATAGACGGAATCCGTTCCCGAAAGGTTCCCGCACCGCAGGAAATTTTATCCGCTGTGTATGGGCAGCTGGAAAATGATCTTCTTCTGGTATTTTGCACAGCGAAGCGTTTTTGCTGCGCCGCCCTTGGCGTGCTGGACGCCGGAAATGACGACATCACTGGCGGAAACCATCCATTCATTCCGGTAAATGATTGCCAAATGCTGCGGAACGGCTTCTAAAGAGGGATAGAATGTGTGGTCGTAGGGGGATGTATCGTATTGTTTGTTGCGGTACGGCAGGACCAGAATGGATTGGATATGGGGATATTTGGCTTTTTGACGTTTGACCGCTTCCGCTGACAGAAGGTCAAAGGCCCCATAGCCGCCAAGATAAAAGGTATCGGCACCGCCTTCAATCAGGCATGGCAGGATCAGATCAAGCCATTGGGATATTTTCTCAGGATTTTTGATGTATCTGTGACCGCAAAATGTGACGTTCATATTATCACCTCCATCATACATAATAACATAAAATTTTAAAATAGTACAGCTACAGGGACTAAATTTCCCAGTTGTACTGGTAAAATTTTTGTGTTATGGAGTGATGTGGTTGTGAAGTTAAACCAAGCGGTCAGCCAACGATTGACACAATTACTTAGTGAAAATACTATGACACAATATGAGCTTTTTCTGAAGAGTGGCGTTCCGAAATCAACCATCGGAAATGTCATTAATTGTTCTTATGAGTCCGTTAAATTGCGCGTGATTCATGAAATGTGTCAAGGATTTAATATTAGTTTGTGCGATTTTTTCGCTTCTCCCATTTTTGATGAAAATAATTTAGAGCCATAGATCTTCAAGAAACACCTTGAAAGTCTATGGCTCTTTCGTCCTAAAGACGTGTTAACCGCCCGGCGGCAACCAGGCGGCTAACATAAAAAGAACTAGCCAAATGAGGAGCTGACCGTCAATTCCGAATCAGCGCCCTGAACTGCCTATAGTATACCCCGGCGGCTTTGATTTGTCAAGCCGTTGGGGTATGCTTTTTGAGATAAATAAGAAAATAATTGACAAATAATATCGAATCCTGTAGAATAATGTCGGCTTTAACAAGCTCAGGCGCTGTCAGGGACAGGACCTGGGGGCGTAGGCGAGGAAAACGGCGGTTGGCTCACTCCCTTCTGGAAAGGGGGTGACTGCGAGTGGACAAGAAGAAGTTAACACGGATCATGATTCAAATCATCGTTTATATCATGGTTATCGTACTATGTTTCGTCTTTGCTCCAAAAGCGTGTTAACCGCCCGGAAGGCACCCGAGCGGTTAACATAGTCTTATAGCAAAAACCGTTTTCGAGGAGCTGACCGTCAATTCCGGCCCAGCGCCCTGAACTGCCTATAGTATACCCCGGCGGCTTTGATTTGTCAAGCCGTTGGGGTATGCTTTTTTGCCCGCTCCCAACGAAAAATTCAATGTTCCCCCTTTCCTACAGCAAAAATCTGTGTTATACTGTTAGCTCAGAAAATATGGTGCAGCCGGAAAGGAGGAACTGTCATGGAATATCTCTCCCACAGTACAACGGAAACGGAGGCCCTGGGCGAAGCGCTGGCCGCACGCCTGCATCCCGGGGATGTCGTGGCCTATTTTGGCGGGCTGGGTATGGGCAAGACCGCTTTTACACGCGGTTTGGCCCGCGGTTTGGGCTGTACGGGCCGTGTGACCAGCCCGACCTTTACCATTGTAAATGAATATGACGGACCGGTTCCCCTTTTTCACTTTGATCTCTACCGCCTGAACAGTGCAGACGAACTTTTCGACATCGGTTGGGAGGACTATCTGGACCGGTCCGGCATATGCGCGGTGGAATGGAGTGAACAGGCGGAGGACGCTTTTCCGGAAGATATGGTGCGGGTCACGTTCCGGCGCTGCGCAGAAGACGAGAACTGGCGGCGGATCGCTGTGGAAGGAGTGGAGAGAACATGAAAATTTTGGCGTTGGAGACATCGGCAAAGGCCGCATCCTGTGCGGTGCTGGAGGACGGCGTACCCCTGGCAGCCGTATGGCAGTGTACCGGCTTGACCCACAGCCGGACCCTGCTGCCAATGGCGGAGGATATGCTGAAAAACTGTGATATGCAGCTCAATGAGATCGATGCGTTCGCAGTTGCGGCGGGTCCGGGGTCCTTTACCGGCCTGCGGATCGGGGTGGCGGCGGTAAAGGGATTGGCCTGGGCATTGGAAAAACCGTGTATCCCCGTCTCGACGCTGGAGGGTATGGCGTGGCCCCTGGCACATTTGCAGGGAATCATCGTCTGCGCAATGGACGCACGGCGGAAACAGATTTACAACGCTGTATTTCAGGCCCGGAACGGGACGCTGATCCGTTTGCGTCCGGACCGTGCGGTTTCTTTGGAGGAGGCCGCCGAAGACTGCAAAAACCTGGAAGAGCCTTTGACAATCGTCGGGGACGGCGCGGCGCTGTGCTGCGGGTTCCTGACGGAAAACGGCGTTGCCTGCCAACTGGCCCCCGCTCATCTGCGGATGCAGAGCGCGGTTGGCGTAGGAATGGCGGCGGCAAAGCTTTGGCCGGAGGGGGCAGTGCCGGCCCAGAAGCTGACGCCCGTATATCTGCGTCTCAGTCAGGCCGAACGGGAACGGTTGGCGCGTTTGCAAACCAACGGTTGAGACATGTTGCACAAAATCCACCCTGAAATTTTGGCGCTCTATTGAAAAAATTTACGGATATTTCTATTGCAATTTTCTCAGGAATCCTTTATAATATGCCTATAAGTTCAAATGGTGGTAGCTGTAACGAAGTGCTGGGCGCACGGGCTGCAACTATCACTCAGCATGTCTGCTTGAGTGTTTCAAACCGAAAGGTTTGAAACATTTTTTATTGTGGATATCAGAAATAAGGAGGAAGCATCAGTATGTACATTCTGGCAAACGGCAAACTCATTACCCGCGACAGCGCCCTCCCCTACCTGGCTGACGGCGGCGTGGTCATCGACGGAACGAAAATCGCTGAGGTTGGTTCCACCGCCGGACTGAAAGCCAAATACCCGGACGCGGAGTTTATTGACGCAAAGGGCGGCGTGATTATGCCGGGTCTGGTCAACGCCCACACCCATATCTATTCCGCACTGGCCCGCGGCCTGAGCATCAACGGCTACAACGCCTCCAACTTTTTGGAGGTCCTGGAGGGCCAGTGGTGGTACATCGACCGCCATTTGACCCTGAAGGGCACCCGTGCCAGCGCCGACGCCCTGTATCTGGACTGCATCAAGCAGGGCGTAACCACCATTTTCGACCACCATGCCTCCTTTGCGGAAATCCCCGGCTCCCTCAATGAAATTGCTGCGTCCGCCAAGCAGTTCGGCATCCGCTCCTGCCTCTGCTACGAGGTCAGCGACCGTGACGGCGAGGAAAAATGCGATCAGGCGATTCAGGAAAACGCGGATTTTATTACCTACTGCGAGAAAAATCCCAGCGATATGTTGGCGGCGATGTTCGGCGGCCACGCCCTGTTCACCATCAGCGACAAAACCTTTGAAAAAATGGTTGCCGCCAACAACGGCCGCACCGGTTTCCACATCCACGTCTCCGAGGGCATGAACGACGTCTATGACAGCCTGCAAAACTATGGCCGCCGTCCGGTGCAGCGTTTGCAGGACCACGGCATCCTGGGACCCAAAACCCTTCTGGGACACTGTATCCATGTCAATACCGCCGAAATGGAGATCATTCGGGAGACCGGAACCATGTGCGTCAACAACCCGGAGAGCAATATGGGCAACGCTGTGGGCTGTTCCC
>CAMWSZ010000040.1 GCA_947177005.1 uncultured Clostridia bacterium
GAGCATAATGATATCATCGATCTGTTTGCCGATCTTTTTCAGGGGGTTGAGGCTGGTCATTGGGTCCTGCATGACCATAGAGATTTTCTTGCCTCGAATCGTCAGCCACTCTTTTTCGGTTTTGTATTTGGAGATATCGATTCCGTTGTACGTAATGGAGCCGCCAATAATGCTGCCGTTGGCGTCCAGCATCCCCAGAAACGACTTGGTAAAGACGCTTTTGCCGGAGCCGGACTCACCCACGATTGCCAGGGTCTCCCCTTCGTACAGGTCCAGGGAGCAGCGGCGGATTGCCTTCAGGACTTTTCCGCGGAGTGTGAACTGGATCTCCACATCCTTCGCGCTCAATAAGGGTTCTCTAGCCATCTTCTCCCTCCTTACACGTGGTTTCTGGGATCTGCCGCGTCGGAGAAGGCGTTGCCCACCAGATAGAACGTCACGGTGATCAGGGACACGATCACGGCGGGGAAGACCAGCAGATACGGATATTTCAGGAAGTAGTCGCGGGAGTTGCGCAGGAGCAGGCCCAGGGACGGGGTATTGATATCCAGGCCCAGACCCAGGTAGGAGAGGGTCGATTCCAGCGCAATGGTGCCGGGAATGGACAGTGCCAGACGCAGGATCACGACGCTGATGAGGTACGGGAAGATGTTCTTCACCAGCACCCGCCATACCGGCGTACCGAGGCACCGGGACGCCAGGTTATACTCGCGGTCGCGGTACATGAGCACCAGATTGCGGACGTTGCGGGCCATGGTCAGCCAGCCGATGGCGATCATGGAGACGGCCATGATGGTGAAGCCTTGGCCCACCACCAGTGCGATCAGGGTCATATAGATGACCGTAGGCACGTTGTTAATCAGGTTATAGACCTCGGTGAGAATGGGGTCCAAGACGCGGACATAGCCCCACAGGCACCCGACCGCCACGCCGATGATACACTCGCCAATTGCCACCACCAGGGCCAGCTTAATGGACGTCTGCGCAGCGTACCAGACCTGACACCAGTAGTCACGGCCCAGGTTGTCAGTACCGAACCAGTATTCGCTGTTGGGACTGGTGAACATCAGGTCGTTGTTGCTGACCAGCTCCGAATACTGATACTTGCCGATCCCCAGGGCGATAAAGGAGAAAACCACCAGGCCAATAAAGACGATACCCATAAAGACGGCGGATTTCTTTTTCAGGAAGTTCTGCCATACGGAACGCCAATAGGAATAGTTCGAATAACCGATCCGTTCGGCGGCGTCGGCGGAGTATTCCACGATGCGGAACAGTTCGTCTTGATTTTTCATCGGGAAGAACCTCCTGTCAGTTTGATGCGCGGGTCAAGAATGGTCATGAGCACGTCGCCCAGGAAGACGCCGATAATGCCCAGCGCGGCGTAGATGAGCACGCACGCCTGCACCACATCGGTATCATAGCGGGCGATAGCGTCGGTCATGAGGGGGCCCATACCGGGGACGGAGAAGAAGCGTTCCACCAGCAGGGAGCCGCCAACGGTCAGCAGCAGGGATGCAGGGATATACTGCGCCAGAGGCACAAAGGCGTTTTTCAGTACATGTTTGCGCATGATATCACCGCTGCTCATGCCCTTCACGCGGGCGAGCTTGATGTAATCTTTGGTAGATTCGTCCACCATGTACCGGCGGGTCCAGAGCGCGTAGTGGGCAATGGACGCCAGGGACAGGCACACGATAGGCAGGATACTGCTGGGGCCGGGGTTCCGGGTGGAGTAGAGGCTGGGAAGGCCCAGCACACGCGCCCCGAAGGTCAAAACAAGGGAATAGGACACCAGGGACGGCACGGAGTTGACAAATACCGTATAGACCGTACCGATATGATCAGGGATTTTATCCTTGAACTGGGCCTGAATCACGCCCATCAGCACGCCGATCACCAGAGAAATTGCCAGTGCAATCAGTCCCAGACGCATGGAGACGGTAAACTTGGAGGCGATGACCTTCATCACAGGCACGCCGGTTTGAATTCTCCGGGAATCACCGAAATCAAGGTGAAGGAGACGCCCATAAAACCGGAAGAGCTGTGTGGGGATCGGGTCCAGAAGTCCTGCTGCCTGAAGCTGCTCTTTTTTCTGCTCCTCGGTCAGCTTCATCACCTGTTCCTCGGTGAAATAGCTGTCAGTAGGGAGCATCCGCAGGCAGACAAAGACGATTGTCACAATAATCAGGACTGTCACAAGGGACTGAAGCAGGCGTTTAACTGTATACTTGAACATGATTAGTTGCCGTTCTCAAAATCGGCGGCGAACTTGGCATAATCCTCAGCGGTATAGGCTTCCGTGGAGGTTTCCCAGTTCTTGTAGGTGTAGTTTTGGATGCCGTAGGGGGCGTTGATCTTGGTGTAATCGTTGATCTTGGTGAGCTGCCAGGCGTTCTCATAGTTGAGCGGCCAGGTGAGGGCGTGGTTGATGAGGAACGCTTCGGCCTGCGCGAACGCCTCATAGCGGGCGTCGAGGTCGTCGGTGATCGCCTTGGCGTCGTTCACCATGCTGGTGAATTCCTTAAACAGGGCGACGGTCTCCTCATCTTCGCAGTCGTTGATGTAGGTGTAGGAGTTGGCGTAATAGGCGCTGTCGCTGCCAAATACGATCTGGTCGTGGAAGTTCTCGACGTCGCCGTAGTCGGCACCCCAGCCGCTGCCGTTGATGCTGTGCAGGCCAGGTCCAGTGACTTCCTTGGTGATGCTGTTGACGTAGGTCAGGATGTTCAGGGTGACGTAATCGCTGCCCAGCGTGCCCTCAATGCACTCCTTCAAAACAGTGGCGTTGTCCAGCCCCGAGGCGCTGGCGGCCTGGATGTAGTAGTCGATCTGTACAGGGAAGGTGACGCCCTTGGCGCTCAGCTCAGCCATAGCCTTCTGCTTATAGTCGAGGGCTTTCGCCTCGTCGAAGCGGCGGGGTGCATCGCCGTCAACTTCCGGATAACCCAGCAGTTCAATGACGCGGTCGGTATAGTCGCGGCCGTCAGAGAAGGTCAGCAGGCCCTTCATCGTGAAGCACAGGTTCTCGATGGACTTGGGATTGATGGGGTTGGTGCGCTTGTTGTAGTTTGTCAGGTCGACGCCCCACAGCAGGGACTGGCGGAAGTTTTCGTTGGCAATCGCGGTGTTCCAGTTGTCGTCCAGAGAGCCGTCGGGGTTTTTCTTGTGGAAGTTCATCTGAAGCTGATAAGAGAATTTTTTCAGGCGGGTCTCGGACAGATAATCATTGCGCTCGTCGCCGGGGTTGTTGACGATCTCGTTGAGGTTGGCGATGTTCAGCTCGGTGACATCGACCTCGCCGGTCTCATAGAGGGTATCGTCCATGGTGGTATTTTCGATCATGACGATGCGCACGGTATCGAACAGGGAGCAGTTTTTGTCCCAGTAGGACTCATTTTTGGTGAGGGTTTTGGTGTTGTTGTTGATGTACTCGGTAATGGTGTACGGTCCGTTGTACCACATTTCGAGATTGCTCATGCCGACCATGCCGTCAACGCCCTTTTCGTCGATCTCGGCCTGAGAGACGGGATAGAGGCAGGCGGAGGTGGTGACAGTCTCAAAATAGGGGGCCGGATGGGTGCAGGTATAGATCAGGGTATGGTCGTCGGGTGCCTGGATGCCCGTCACCATCTGCTGGAACTCCGGACTTTGGGCGTTCAGGGCCTTGGCGGCCTCATGGTCGCCCTCCTTGATCTTGTTGCCGTTAGCGTCGAAAATATCCTCGGCCAGATCTTTCGTGAACTGATAGTACTCCTCAGCGCCTGCGACCATCGCACGGAGCATGGAGGTATTCTGGGAGCCGTTCTTCTCATAGTTGAGAATCCATTCCATCGCGGTCAGCCAGTCCTGGGCGTTGCAGTCGGCCTTATACTCGCCGTTGACATCCACCCAGGTCACGCCGTCGCGGAGCTTGAAGGTCCAGGTCAGGCCGTTGTCCTCCGTGCTCCACTCGGTAGCGATGCCGGGGCCCAGCTTGCCGTGGGGGTCCAGCTCCAGCAGGCCGGAGTAGGCGTTGGTCAGCACGTTCAGGTCTTTGGCCTGCTCGGTATGGAGGATGAAGAATTCCTCCAGTTCACGGTTGCCGGACTGCTCCCACAGGACGATCTCCTTAATGGGCTGGCCGCCGTTGCTGGGCGCGGGTGCGCTGCCGCCGTCACCGGAATTTCCGCCGCCGGAATTTCCGCCGTTGCCGCCGCCTCCGCAGGCGGTCAATGCCATCATGACTGCCAGAAGCATAGCCATTAGGCGTGTTCTTGTCTTCTTCATTTCGTGTTGTCTCCCTTCATTTTCTTGAAATTTTCATAGAATCCTTCCGAAAAAGGTATGCCTGTTGCTGGGGGCATCACTCCTTACGTACTAACACTTTGTTTGTCAATTTTCATAAACAGTCTGCATAGCCAAATAGGTCATATAGCAGTCCAGTTTTGACGTGATTTCGAAGGGGGCGTGCATCGCCAGTACCGGGACGCCCGCATCCAACGTGGTGATATTCCGGTTGGCCATGAACTTGGCCACCGTCCCGCCGCCGCCGGCGTCCACCGCGCCCAGCTCGGAGGTCTGCCAGACGATGTTGTTTTCATCAAATATGCGGCGGATATAGGCCATTGCTTCCGCGGAGGCGTCGGAGGTATTTTTTTTGCCGCCGCTGCCGGTATATTTGCAGACGCCCGGGCCATAATTGAGACGTGCGGTATTGCGTTTCTCAAAGACCTCGGGGAAATTGGGGTCAAAAGCGGCGGTCACGTCCGCCGACAGGCAGAAGGAATTTTCCAGGCAGACCCGGAGCGGGACGTTCTGGGTCTGGCAGAGGTCCTCCATAAAGGTGTCGAAGGCGGCGGTCTGCATCCCGGTGACGCCGTTGGAGCCGGTCTCCTCCTTGTCTGCCAGAACGCATACGGCGGTTTTGACGGGGCAGCCGTCCAGATCCAGGAGGGCGCGGAGGGCGGCGTAACCGCACACCCGGTCGTCCTGTCCGTAGGCACCGATCATGCTGCCGTCGAGACCGATCTCGCAGGCGTTGAAGGCGGGTACGGCTTCCAGCTCAGCGGAGATGAAATCGTCCTCGGTGATGCCATAACGCTCATAGAGCAGCTTGAGGACGCCCAATTTCACACGGTCCTTGTCCTCGCCCACCAGCGGGACGCTGCCCACAAGGACGTTCAGATTTTCACCGGTAAAGGCTTCCCGCAAAATCTTTTTATCCTGTTCGTGGCTGAGGTGGGGGAGCAGGTCGGTGATGACCAGTTTCGGTTCGCCGGGACCGGCCCCGAGGGCAATTTCTCTGGTTTCGCCTGAGCGGAGAACCACCACGCCCCGCAGCTCCAGCGGGATAGCGGTCCACTGGTGCTTGCGCATGCCGCCATAGTAATGGGTTTTGAGGAACGCCAGTTCGCTGTCTTCATAGAGGGGGACGGGTTTCAGGTCCAAACGCGGACAGTCGGCGTGTGCGGCGGCGATCTGCGCGCCAGCGGCAAGACTCTGCTCTCCGATGACGGCCAGCAGGAGCATTTTACCCCGGTTGACGGAATAGATTTTATCGCCGGGTTTCAGCGGGCCGCCGCGTTGGTAGGGCCGAAAGCCCCGCTCCTCCGCCAGACGGATGCTCTCTTTTACACAGCAGCGTTCGGTTTTCGAGGCGTCCAGGAACGCACGGTAGGCGTCCGCATAGGCATCCATTGCGGGGCGGTCCCCGGCGGGGAGACGGTCGTAACCGTTTTTGCGCCTGCTGAGGGCCGCGGATTTCCAGGCGTTTTCATCCATTCTATACACGCTCCTTTGCGTTGTGTCACAAACAAGGCATTAAGCCTTTTCCAAAGGCTTAAACCGCGTGGTACCACGCGGTCCGTCTGTTGATTCAGAGATTTTGTGTTGATTATGTAAAGTTTGCAGTGCCGCACGGGTTTCCGGCTGTCGTTATGGTCATGCAGCGGAAACCGCAGATTATAAACAATATACCGAACAGATTATATCATAGATTCGTCAAAATGCAAGCATTACATTTCATAAAATTTGAAACCAATTTTTGTGGTATATTACTTCCCTGCATATACGGTACAAATTATGCAGATATTTCTGCATATAGTTAAAATATACAGGAAGATATGTGATAAACAGGTTAAAAAAACGCTGCGCTTCAGAAGAAGCACAGCGCTGTTTCAGCCTGTTTTGCAGGTGACGATAAAGCCGTCGATATTGTTTCCGGAGACGCTGCACGGGGTGCTGTCGGGGAGATAGACGGACGTCCCCTCCGCGTACCAGACCTCATAGCTGCCGGAGACGCAGTTGATAATGAGGTGAGCCGCGTCCTGCGGAAAAATCTTCAGATAGTCGATGTACTCCTCCAGACAGTAGTCCAGGCGGGCCATTTCCGTAGCGTGGGGGATGCCCACATAGCGGAAATGCCAGGGCTCGTCCCAGATGCCGGTGATTTCCTCCTTGCCGGTCTCGTAGCGGACGATCCAGCCGTAATCCTGACAGTTTTCCGTGATCCAGGCGTAATCGCCCACGCTGTCCATGAAATCGCCGGACATGGTGCCCAAATCGACGGTAAGGCCGGTATGGTGTTCGCTGAAGCCGGGCTGGGCCACATACCGCTTGGCGTGCTCCAGACCGTTGCGCTCGGCGCTCTGGTCGAACAGGTGCTGCTGGTATTCCACCGTGCGGTGGGCGGCCACGATCTGGATAGATTTTTTGCCGCCCTGTTCCACGTAGGCGTCCATAAAATCATTGAGGGCGGCCTGTGCTTCGGGGAGCAGGTAGAGGGAGTTGTCCCGGGCATAGTAGCTGTCCGTGCGCTCGTCCAGAACGCACACCAAATTGTCCTTCTGATTTTCCGGGAAGTGGAATTCCGTCCAGTTGTTAACCAGAATCAGATTTCCGGCATAAATGGCATTTTCAGGGAGCCGGGTAAGGGTGCAGGCGATGCCGGAGGGGGTGGTGATATGTTCCGGGGGGGTGTCCGGCGGCGCGTTGGCCTGAACCGGCGCGGCGGTGCCGCCGCTGCCGGAGGGCTGGCCCTCCTGAGAACCAAAGGGAGCGCTGCGCAGATACCAGGTCAGGCCCGCGGCCCCGGCCGCCAGCACAGCAATCAGGATAATAAGGGGATGAATATAGATCCCATGCCGTTTCCGGCGGAAGCTTGGTTTTGTTATCATGTCAATGGCGCTCAAACCTCCCAACGTATTAACAGACAGAATAACATGTTTCCATGTCGAATCTATGTCGTTTTTGTATCCTACTTGTAAACTTTTTACAGCTCACAGATTGTTCCACTCCAGAATGCCGTCCTGATTGCTGTTGACCCAGTTGACCAGCGGGACGCGGAGGGTCTGGCCGCCGTAGGCAAAGGCGACGTCGGCATTGGCGCTGCAGCTGCCGCTGCGGTTTTGAACCGCGTCGGAGATCTCCAGAACGCTGCGGATATACTCCGTATCCCACGCGCTGCTGACGCTGTCCATATCCCAGTAATCCCGCCATGCCGTACCGAACCGGGCCGTGCCCTGAAACCCCCAGCCGGGCGGCGGGCATTTGTTCCAGCTGATCCGGAAGGACAGAAGCCGGAAGGTTTTGGCGTCGGCGGTCAAATACATGCTGTATGTAGGGGAGGTCAGATACATGCTGTAGACGAGGAAGCTGACCTGGGAATCCTGATCGATATACAGGATCTGGTGGCGGCTGGTACACGCGACGCCGTCGCTGGCGTCCCAGAGGTAGGGGAGCGCGCCGAGGGTTTGCAGGCTCCGGATCTCCGACAGGATACGGGTCAGCCGTTCCTCCCATTTCCGGGAATTTTCCTCCAGCTCAGGGGTAAGATCGGGAGTTGCCGGCGTCAGGGCGAAGGTGTTCACGCCGGTCCCCACGCCTTTTTCCGCCCCGTATATGACCGTCGCGGTCTCGTTCTCCAGCACCACACTGCTGACGCCGCTGCTGCGCAGAAGGAGCAGTTTTTCCGCCGTGGTCAGCTGTAAGCTCTCCGCGAAGCCCTCCCGTTCCTCCTGCCGGATGATGTGGGGCTTGTTCAGCAGCCGCTGGTCGTCCCGCTCGGACAGACGCACCGGCAGAAAAAAGGCCCCGGTCATCAGCAGCGCCGTGAGAAAAACCGCCGCCCATTTACGCATATTCGATCCCCTCCAATTCCACGCTCACGCATGTGCCCTGCCCCACCGCGCTCTCAAATTGCAGGGACCCGCGGTGGAGCACAGCGATCTGTTTGCACAGGGCCAGTCCCAGTCCGGCGCCGCCCTCGGCGCGGGAGCGGGATTTATCGACCATATAAAACGCCTCTGTGATTTTGCTGAGCTCCTCCTGCGGGATGCCCCGCCCGCTGTCGGCGACGCGGAGGCGGTAGCCGTTTGGGGTGGCCTCACCGGTCAGCGTGACCGTCCCGCCTGGCTCGGAGGCTTTGCGGGCGTTGTCCAGCAGATTTTGGACCAACGTTTGCAGCAGGGCGGAATCCCCCCGGATGCATCCCTCCTCCGCCGATACAGTCAGCAGCAGGCCCTTTGCCTCCAGTGCCGGACGGCAGGCGCTTTCTGCCTGTTGGCAGAGCATCTGCATCTGTACGGTTCTGCTGTCCGCCTGGCCGTGGCCCACCACCAGCAGGCTCATCAGGCTGAGCGACAGGTTTTCCAGCCGCTTGCCCTCGGAAAAAATATAGCTGGCGGCCTTGAAGCGTGCGCCGCCGTCCAGACGGCTGCTGCGGAGCATATCGGCGTAACCGATAATGGAGGTGAGGGGCGTTTTCAGCTCGTGGACAAAGCTGGCGGTAAAATCCTCCTGACGCCGGGCGGCGTCCTCCAGCTCCTGAACATTTTTTGCAATGGCGTCGGCCATGCGGTTGAAACCGGCGGCCAGCTCGCTGATCTCGTCCTGTCCGTAGACGGCGGCCCGGTGGGTGTAATCGCCCTGTGAGAGCTGGTTTGTGACCCTGCCCAGACTGCGGATGGGCATCGTCAGCCAGCAGGAGAGTCCGAACATGGCCGCGCTGCCCACCGCCGCCACAAACAGCAGAATCCAGCGGTAGACCTGGTAATGAATGGCGCGGTCGCTGAAGAGGCTGGAGATATCCCGGACCGTTTCCATATACAGGGCGCCGTCCGGCAGGGCGACGGGTCCGGCGGAATAGATCAGCACCCGTCCGGCATCCGTCCGCCGGACGATGTAGCCGGTAGAAAGGCTGTCGATATTGCTGAGCAGCTCCGGGTCGCCGTTGGTATGCATGGTGGAATAGACCTGAACGCCGTCCGGGGTGCTGACGCGGAACTGACGGTCGGCAAAAAACGGGTCTTCGGTAAGGGTCCGCTGAAGGCCCCGCCCGCGGCTGCCGATATTCTCCAAGGTGACGCCCCGGGCGTCGCACACGGCCTCGTAGGAGATCCGCAGCATCTGCATCTCCTCCTGCGCCACGCCGATCTCCCGTTCCAGGGAGGAGCGGAAGGACAGGGAAATCAGGAGGTAGCACCCCACGCCGACGGAGAGCACCAGAATACTGAGGGCGGCAAGGGTGACTTTCCAGGCGAATTTCATTCCCGGACCTCCAGGCGGTAGCCCACCTTATACACGGCGGCGATTTTTTCCTGCCAGCCCAGTTTTTTCCGCAGGCGCTGCACATGCAGGTCCACGGTGCGGCTGTCGCCCATATACTCGTTTTCCCAGACGCGCTCGTAAATGGTCTCCCGGAAAAGGGCGATGTTTTTATTCTGGAGGAACAGCAGGAGCAGGTTGTACTCCTTGGCGGTGAGCTGGACCGGCTCCCCGGCCCGGGTGACGACCCGGGACTGCGTGTCCACGGTCACGTCTCCGGCGGTGATGCGGCTGTCGGTCTTGTGGCAGCGCCGCAGGACGGTCTCCACACGAGCCAGCAGCTCGGCGATCTCAAAGGGCTTGACGATGTAGTCGTCCGCGCCCAGCTTCAGGCCGCGGATGCGGTCCTTGACGGAGCTGCGGGCTGTAATGAAGATCACCGGGATTTGCAGCGGCGCAAAATACTCCATAAGCTCGAAACCGTCGCTGCCCGGGAGCATCACGTCCAGGAGAATCAGGTCATAGTGCTTTTCCTCCACGGCGTCGGCCGCGTCGAGGCCGTTGTCAATACAGTCGCAGGAATAGCCCGCCGCCGTCAGCGACATGTCCAGCAGGTCGGCAATGGGGCGTTCGTCCTCAACGATCAGAATTTTTATCATATTTAAGAGTATCCCTTCTTGCGCGAAAGCGACATCATTCTATTTTATACTGCAAATGCCGTTCCGTCAAGACGGTTCTTATTGACATTGCTGCTGTCCGGCTGTTTCTTACCGCCGGTCCCTGCCGTCTATAATATGTGGGAATAATCCGGCGGGATTTGCAGACACTTGTGGGTGAAAGGATGTGGAACGATGACAACTGCTTTTTTCCGGACCGTAATCCTGTATTTTATCCTGATAATCGGTCTGCGTTTAATGGGGAAGCGGCAAATCGGCGAGCTGGAACCCAGCGAGCTGGTCCTGACCCTCATCATCTCCGACCTGGCGGCAGTCCCGATGCAGGATTTCGGCATCCCGCTGCTGTACGGGATCTTTCCCATTATGACCCTGCTCTGCCTGTCCATGCTGATGAGCTGGTTCAACCTGAAATCCGTCCGTTTCCGGGGGTGGGTGTGCGGCCACCCCACGGTGATTATCCGGGAAGGAAAAGTGCTCCAGCAGAATATGGCCCGCAACCGCTTCACGGTGGACGAGCTGTATGAACAGCTGCGGTGTCAGGGCTACAGCGACCTGAGCGCCGTGAAATACGCCATTCTGGAAACCAGCGGGCAGGTGTCGGTCCTGCCCTACACCAAAGAGAGCCCCGTCACGCCCCAGGTACTCAATCAGAACGTGCAGGACAACGTGACCCTGCCCATTCTGCTGATTAACGACGGCCATATCATGTCCGAAAACCTCAGCGGCAGCGGCTATGACCGGAACTGGCTGGACCGTCAGCTGAAGGACCGCCGTCTCACCTCCCCGAAGCAGGTCTTTTTAATGACGGTGGACGAGTCGGGGAGCGTGGTATGCGTGGCAAAGGAGGGGAACGCATGAAAGCTCTTTATATCCCAACCGCTCTTCTGATTGCCATTATGGTTTTTTCCCTCTGGGTGGGACGCTATGTGGAACAGCGGACGGACGATTGGATTTCCCTGCTGGAACAGGTGGAGGAGACCGCCGCCGGGGAAAACTGGACCGAAGCGGGTGAACGCCTCCGGGCCGCCTACGAGGACTGGGATGCAAATCAGGAGTTTTTTCACACAATCTTAGAGCACGACGAGCTGGACGAGGCTGAATCTTTATTCGCGGGCGCGTTGGCGGTCTGCGAACAGGAGGACGACGGGGAGTTCCATGTGCTGCTGGCCCAGCTCACCAAGCAGATGCACGTTTTGGCCGAAACACAGAGCGTGAGCGTCAAAAACATTTTATAGTGATTGTGATTTTTTATACAATCATCCGAAATTTTTTCTCAGCGCAAAAAAACTGTTGACGGGAGCAAAAAGTCTGTGCTACGATTTAGCGCGTTAAAGAACCGGAAGCACGGAGACCTGTTCCCCGCGCCGCCGGAATCCATAAAATTTTGGAGGCATCAACCATGAGTATCCCCAACGAATACCTGCGCCAGCTAATGGAGCGCGTCATCCGGCGCAACCCGGCAGAACCGGAATTTCATCAGGCCGTGCAGGAAGTTCTCACTTCCCTGTCCCCCGTCGTGGACGCCCACCCGGAATATATCCGCGAGGGCGTAATGGACTGCCTAGTAGAACCGGAACGCATCATCAAGTTCCGCGTCCCCTGGGAGGATGACAAGGGCAATATCCATGTCAACCGCGGTTTCCGCGTGCAGTTCAGCAGCGCCATTGGACCCTACAAGGGCGGCCTGCGGTTTCATCCCTCCGTGTACGAGGGCATCATCAAGTTCCTGGGCTTTGAGCAGATCTTCAAAAACAGCCTCACCGGCCTGCCAATCGGCGGCGGCAAGGGCGGCAGCGACTTCGACCCCAAAGGCAAGAGCGACAATGAAGTCATGCGTTTCTGCCAGAGCTTCATGAC
>CAMWSZ010000041.1 GCA_947177005.1 uncultured Clostridia bacterium
TTCAGCTTCAGGCCCTATGAGTCCATCCTTAAAATTGACCGGAAGTTTTCCGGCTCCAGACGGTCCATCATTCACCAGCGGCGGTGCAAGGTTCCGCAAAACGGCGGCAAGCTCACCTTCCGCATGATACTGGACCGGTTCAGCGTGGAGATTTTTGTTAATCACGGCGAGCAGACTATTTCGGCCGCCATGTTCACAGATCAGGCGGCAGACGGCTTCCGGTTTTTTGCGGACGGTAAGGTCTCTATGGATGTCGAAAAATATACGCTGGATGAAAACTCCGGCAAATCAGATATGGGAGGCAGTCATGAATCAGAAATTTGATGTTCTCGCGCTGGGCGAGCTGCTGATCGACTTTACAGAAAACGGTCTGAGCGGGCAGGGCAATACGCTCTTCGAGGCCAACCCGGGCGGTGCGCCCTGCAATGTCCTCGCCATGCTGCAAAAGCTGGGAAAGTCCACAGCGTTTGTGGGCAAGGTGGGCAGCGATATGTTCGGCCAACAGCTGCGGAACGTTGCCGCAAACACGGGCATCTGCATGGACTATCTGGTCACGGACCAGGATGTCCGCACGACGCTCGCCTTTGTGAAGAACAACGAGGCAGGCGACCGGGATTTCTCCTTCTACCGCAATCCCGGCGCGGATATGATGCTCAGCGAGGAGGAAATCCCGGAGGGGGCAGTCCGGAACTGCCGGATCTTCCATTTCGGAACGCTGTCCATGACCCATGCGGGCGTCCGGCAGGCTACCAAAAAAGCGCTGGAGTACGCACGTTCCGGCGGCGCAATGGTTTCCTTTGACCCCAATCTGCGCCCGCCGCTGTGGAGCAGTCTGGACGAGGCCAGAGAGCAGATCGCCTGGGGGCTTTCACAGTGCGATATCCTGAAAATCGCCGACAATGAACTGGAGTTCATGACCGGAGAGACGGATTTCGACCGCGGAGCCGCCATTCTGAAGGAACGTTATCCTGATATCCGTCTCCTGAACGTCACGGCAGGACCGGACGGCAGCTATTCGTATTACGGCGGGGAACGGGTCTATGTCCCGGCCGTGAAGCTGCCCGGCATCATCGAAACCACCGGCGCGGGGGATACGTTCTGCGCCTGCGTGCTGAATTATGTGTTGGAGAACGGTATTGACGGTTTGAGTGAAAAACAGCTCACGGAAATGCTCCGTTTTGCGAATGCGGCGGCTTATCTGGTCACAACAAAGAAAGGTGCAATCCGTTCCATGCCTGAGAGACGGCAGGTTGAAGAGATTTGCAGTCACTGACTGAATCAGCGTCAAAACAGCGGGGAGAAGGCCACTGGACCTCTCCCCGCTGTTTTTGCCTGTTTTACGGATGTACCCGTAGATCATTCATTTTTTTGTGTACTGCTCCAAAGAGGAAAATACTACAGAATTATTCTCCGCGAACAGTTGGACCGGCTTGCCGCTCGCGCCATAAATCCGTACTGTCAGGGCGGCCATGCCGTCGATGTAGAAAACGCCGACGGAACCTTCCTGGATGTAGGTGAAGGAATATTCCTGATTTGGCTGGATGTCAATGGCATTTTCCGTAATCAGGGTAAGGCCCTTATTAAAATACAGCCGGATCTTGTTTTCACTGGGAGAAATAGAGATCAGCTTGTATGTATTTTCCTGGCCGTCGTAATCGAAACTGAGGCCGAAGGAACCGCTGCCCGTATATTGGAACTTACCGGACAGCAGAAAGCTCTCATAGCAGGTGAAGGCTTCCTGATAGCTGTATGCATCGCCAGCCTCGACTTCCAGCTGCGTGCTGTTCAGCTTCTGCTGTTTGGAAAACTGCTTTGCCACGCTTTCCACCGGTGCGAAGGTCAGTCCGCCGTCCTCTGTCTGAATGATCTTCTGCACGACAAGATTCCCGCCCCAATCGGAAACCCCTGACAGAGAATCCGGAGACTCGGAACGCCGCGCCCAGCCAACCATATAGGAATTTTCACCGTCCTCCACGTGCTTGGCCGCATAGAACAGCTTTCCTTCCGCACGTTTCGCTTCCGAATAGGGGCCGAACCGGTTGTCGGATACGGCGTACCAGAGAGTGTCATCCTGAGCGGAATAGGTGAGATACCACTTATCGCCGAGCTGGAACGTGTCGCTGCACTCCAGATTCCAGAAATCGCCCTCCGTGTTGGTGAAAATAATGCCGTCATAGGTTACTTCCTGAAGGTCTGCGCTGAGTGTAAATTTCAGGATTCTGGCTACGCCGTCCTGCGCCGCTGTTACGGTAAGGGAGATTGTACCGGTTTCAGGATCATAATAGGCTTGGGGGTCCCGGAAATCCCGTTTCTGTCCCAGCTCTGCCGGAGGGGTGATGTCCCAGTCTGTCATTTTTTCAAAGGAAGTCAGATTGTCGCTGACAGCGACCATGACTTTTTCCTGAAACTCGAGCTGGTCAGAATCGCCGTGGCCGGTGTAGAAGAAGTAATATTTGTCTTCCACTTTTACCACGGAGCCCGTACCGATCCAGAGATCCTGCCCACTGTCAGGGGCGGCCTCCAGCACCACCTCGTCTTGTTCCTTGTAAGTCACAAAGTCCGTTGTTGTCGTCAGGTAAATGGAGTGACGGAGGGAATCGCCGCCGTCCTTGAGATAGTAGATGTAGTAGACGCCGTCTTCATAGTAGGGCATGGTGTCCCCCACGTAGGGCTGAAAGATGCCGTCCAGTTCCGGCAGGAAAAACGTGCTGTAGCTGTAAGCCTCCTCCTGCTCCGCCGCCGTTTCCATTGTGGAAAAATCTTTGAGATTCTCTGACGGTGTGTTTTGCGAGCAGCCGCAGAACAGAACGCTCCCCAGCAGGCAGAATGCAAGCAGAATCAATGTGTACCTGGCTTTCATAATGACCTCCGTTTTGTAAATTGTGATTTACATAAAGTAAATTTACTGTATCTAAAATATACATCATATTTTACATTTTGTCAATGCTTGCTTTTCTGTTTCGGCTATGATAAAATCACGAAAAATACACCTGCACGGGAGGCGGAGGAATGGTGCGTAAGCGGGTCACGATGCAGCAGCTGGCGGATGCCTGCGGGCTGTCAAGAAACACGGTATCGAAAATTTTTAATGACCGGGGCGCGGTTCCGGAGGCGACGCGCCTGATGGTCATGCAGCGGGCGCAGGAAATGGGGTATTATGTCGGACCGGTAAAGGAAAGCCCGGATGCCCCCCGCATCCAGAACATTGCGCTGTTGACCTGCCGTCAGCCGGCAGACGCCCATTTCGGCACTTTTTTTCTGCCGGCCTTCGCCGAACGGCTCAGCCGCGCCGGGTATACGCTGATGATGTATGAACTGACGCCGGAGGAACTGCGCGAAAAGATTTTCCCTGCGCACATGCCCCTTGAGCAGACTGCCGGTATTGCAGCCATTGAACTGTTTGACCGGAAATATCTGGACATGCTGTGCGCACTGGGACTGCCCTGCGTGACTGTAGACGCCTGCGCAAAGGCATATCTTGCCCCGGCTGAATGCGACTGTATTGCAATGGAAAGTATCTCCAGCATGGCAGAACTGACGCGGCATGTCATCGGCGCGGGGGCAAGGCGGCTGGGATTTGTCGGCGACCCGGAACACTGTGACAGCTTCTATCAGCGTTGGTTGGGATTTTGCGCCGCGTTGGAGGAGGCGGGGCTTACAGCGGACCGGCAGCTGTGCATTCTGGACGCCGACGGCCCGCAATACAGCAGTGAGGATTGGCTGTCTGCGCGAATACGGAATATGCCGGAAATGCCCGGCGCGTTCATCTGCGCTAATGATTTTCTGGCGCTTCATGTTATGTCTGTACTCAAGCGGATGAATCTGGTCATTCCAGATGATATTATGGTGGCGGGCTTTGATGGAACGCCGCAGTCCGCAGTGGTAGAGCCGCCGCTGACCACCGTACAGATCCCCAACGCAGACATCGGGCGTATGGCGGCAGATCTGCTGCTGGAGCGTATCCAACATCCAGGACATCCATTCTGTATCACCTACGTCAAAACGACGCCAGTCTGGAGAAAGTCCACTGTGCGGCGGGGATAACAGGGACAAGCCCGCCGGTATGTACCCGGCACATAGTGTCCTATCGCTAACGCGGTGGGCACGGCATTGGCGATCTGCGTCTCCTCGCGGGCGTAGTAATCCAGCAGCGTCAGGCCGAAATCGGTCATGAGGCGCGGGGCCAGTTCCCGGGTCATGCCGCCCAGCAGCAGCTGGTCATAGCGCAGCTTCGGCCACAGGGTCTCCGCGTCAAGCTGTGTATCGGTCAGCGGCAAATGGAGCTTTCCGTCCCGGCAAACGGGCAGCGGCAGGATCAGCAGATCCGCCTGTAACGCCTGCCCAAGCGGTACGGCCTCCGGTGCGCCGCCCTGCTCCAGACCCCAGGTCCGAACGTTCCAGCCGTCCTCCAGCAGATACCGGGCAAGCCATACCTGCCGCAGGTCGCCGCCCAGAACAGCAGCGTTTGTTTTCATATACATCCCCCCTCACGAACAGTCTATGCACTGTCCCGCCGTTTGGCGACAGCAAAACCCGCCCCTCCCCGGTTTTCGGGGAAAGGGCGGGCCTTCTATTCTTCTATTGATAGCAGATCTTATAGGCGGGGGGATCAGCCGGTGTAGCGGGCGATCATCGCGGCGACACTGGCACGGGTCGCAGTACCCTGGGGATTGAGTTTGCCGCCGGAGCCGTTCATGATGCCTCTGCCTACCGCCCAGCGGACCGCGGTCTGCGCGTAGCTGCTGACAGAGGAGAAGTCGGAGAACCTGCTCATATCCATATTGCTGCCGCCGGGTGCGCCGGCATTGCGCCAGAGCATAACCGCCAGGTCTTCGCGGGTGATGACGCCCAGCGGGTCGCTGCCGTCGGTGACGCCGTGCTCAACGGCCCAGACCATACCGCGCTCATACCAGGTAGCGCCGGGGTTGACGTCGGTACGGACGTTGTTCATACGGGCCAGAAGCGTCCACACCATAGCGCGGCTGATGGCGGCATCGGGATCAAACATGGTGTCGGACACGCCGCTCATCAGGTAATGTTTCCAGACGTACTCGACGCTGCTGTAGTACCAGTCTCCGCCCTGTACGTCCAGGAAGGGCATGGGGGAGGGATTGAGCACGATGCCGGAGACGCCGGGGGTACCCAGACCGGTAAAGACCTCGCTGTCACTGTCGGGGAGAGCGGCGGGGGCCTGCTGCTCAAATTCAGCTGTAACCGTCACCCGTGCGGCGGGCATGGTGAAGGAAAAGGTACTGCTGTCCGTCTCTCTGGTGGAGATGACGCGGCCGCGGATGTCCGTAACCTCAAGGCTCTTGCATGTATAGCCGTCCTCCGGATGAACGCTCAGCGTGACGCGGCTGTCTTCAGCGGCGTTGCGGGTGCTGGGGATGATCTCGCCGCCGGTTACGCTGGGAACATGGACGTAGTAGGTGGCAGCTTTACTGGGATTGACGGTTTCGTCAGGCGGGGTGACGTCGCCGGAATCATTGTCCCCGCCGTCATCCTGATCAGCACCGTCCTCGTCCGCATCGGGGGTCTCCACAGGATCGACGATACCGGTGGTACTGTCATCTGCTTCGCCGCCGGCGGCCAGAGCCGCGGGTGCCATTGTCATTGTCATAGACAATGCCAGAAGTGCAGCCAGCAATTCTTTTTTCATGGTAATTTGTCCTCCTTGTATGGCTGATTTTGAATGAAACTTTTCCCTGGCTGTCTGTCAGCCGGAAACCATAACTTTTGTCCCTATCATACTCCAACTTTTCCGGGATTGCAAGAGGGCAAGCAGAAATTTATGGTTTTTCTACAGACATATACCGGCTGATTTCCTAATTTTTGGCATCCCCAGTGAAAAACCATTTTGCAGATAAGAAGAGATATAAGGGAGATTACTTTTCCGCAGCTTCCCGTCCCCAAATTTTTTCCAGCAGGGTCTTTACAAACGGGACGGCATGTGCTATAGTAAGGGTTGAAATCAATATTGTGCCAGACGCCGCCGCGTATGCGGGACATGGAACGGGGTGAGATTCCCCACGAGCCGGTCACTGTGATGCCTCTCTAAGAGGATAAGTCAGATACATGGGTGCTCTGGCCGCGTTCTGCCGGGACTGGAACTGCGTAATCAGATGTTTCGGCCTCGCTGTGTACAGCGGGGCTTTCTGCGTCCCGCGCTTCTGGCAGCGGGACGCATTTCTTTTGTGTTTCCACCGGCCTCGATGGGGCGGGGCCGGGAAACAATAGATTACTCCCTTTTCAATCGGCTCTATATGAAAGCACCAAACCGCCCGGGCTGTATCACCCAGGGCGGTTTCGTGTGCCTCCCGCGGGCTTTCCAAATCCGTTCAGGTATGCTATAATACGCTCAGATCTGGGACAACACTTCCCCAATGGAACCCAGGACAGTGAGGTCCGCGCCCGCGCCCAGCTCAGTCTTGTTGATGACCACCAGCTTTGATCCCCGGTAGTAGTGGACCAGTCCCGCCGCCGGATACACGGACAGCGACGTCCCGCCGATAATCAGCATATCCGCCTGCCGGATCGCCGACACGGCCCGGTTCATGATATCCTGATCCAGCCCCTCCTCGTACAGCACCACATCCGGCTTGATGCGTCCGCCGCAGCCGCAGTGGGGAACCCCGGTGCTGTTGGCAATGGCTTCCACCGGGTGGAATTTTCCGCATTTCTCGCAGTAGTTGCGCAGGACGCTGCCGTGCAGCTCATAGACCTTTTTGCTGCCCGCTTTCTGATGCAGTCCGTCGATGTTCTGGGTAATCACGGCCAGCAGCTTTCCCTCCGCCTCCCACTCCGCCAGCTTACGGTGCGCCGCGTTGGGTCCGGCATCCAGATAGAGCATCTTGTTGCGGTAAAAACGGAAAAATTCCTCCGGTTTTTTGACGTAAAAGGTGTGGCTGAGAATGGTCTCCGGCGGGTATGCGTACTCCATGTGATACAGGCCGTCCGTACTGCGGAAATCCGGTATCCCGCTCTCCGTACTGACCCCCGCGCCTCCAAAAAATACGATGCGGCTGCTCTCCGCCGCCCAATCGCGGAGTTTTTTGATCTCGTCTGTCATGTAACACTGTCCCCTTTCTCCGCCTGGCGGCGGCACTTAATTTTTGCTAAGGAGTTTTTTAGGATGAATATTCAGATTTTCGGTTCCTCCAAATGCTTTGACACGAAAAAAGCCCAGCGCTGGTTTAAGGAGCGCCGTATCAAATTCCAGTATATCGACCTGCCCAAGAAGGGCTTTTCCCCCGGCGAGCTGCGCAGTATCCGGCAAAAACTCAGCTTTGACGACCTTGTCGATACGAAGTGCAGGGCCTATCAGGACCTGTATATGGCCTATATCACCCCCGAGGCCGCCGAAGAAAAGCTGTTGGACAACCCCCAGCTGTTCCGGACGCCTGTCGTCCGCAACGGCAAACAGGCTACGGTGGGCTACTGCCCGGAGGTGTGGGAAACATGGGAATAAACGCAGTCAGTCTGTAAAATGGGTGTGGTTGAAGATGTGGTCCTCACAGAAGCAGTGGTAGCCTGTACACTTTGAGCAGTAACGGAACTGTAAGTCGGGATATTCCGTGTCTGTGCGCCCGCAGACGCTGCACTTGTGATGATATCCCTTTTGTTTTTTCTGTTCCCGCACCGCTTTCCGGAACTGTACTGCCTCCGGCCTTGCACGGTAGACGGTCTGTTCCGCACGGCGGTGAAAGTCGGGGGAGAAGAAAATGAAGAAGTTCAAAATTGCAATGACAGGCATCAGCGCCATTCCCCAGAAGCCGTGGCTGGCATACTGGAACACACCGGCCGCAAAATAAACTGCGTCCAGAATGGCAAGCCATTTCATTTTGACCGGTATGATAAAATAGAGGTTGACCATTGCGTCCGGGAAGCTGAGGGCGTAGGCGAAGAACATCGCCATATTGACATAGGACGCGCCCCAAATGGGAAACGCCATGCCGTCAATCAGGTAGGCCGCCAGTGCGCCCACAGCTGTCAGCAAAGTGCCGCTCACATAATAAAATGTGAATTTCGTACTGCCCCACATGCGTTCCAGGCTCTCACCCAGCCAGTAGTAGAACAGCAGGGAGATCAACAGCAGGAAATCGCTGCCGGTGGGGAGCAGGACGTAGGTCACCAGACGCCAGATCTCGCCGTGCAGAACCCGGCTGATGTCCAGCGCCAGAAAGTTCAGCGTCCCGTACCCGGCAAACAGACTCAGGACAAACAGCACCGCGTTTGCCCCCACAATATACCGCATCAGTCCCGGAATGGCCAGATTCGGATGCAGGGCGCAGAAACGGTCGATTGCGTCGTTCAGTTTTCTCAAAGGAATCATCCTCCCATGTCATATTGGTAGTATTTTCTTATTGTACTCCATTCCCGCGGAAATGTCATCACTAATCTTTGAACGGCAGAAAATATCATCAAAATTTTAAATGACCGCCAAGCAGCCTGCGCCTGACGGTCACGGTATAACAATACTATAATTTATCATGTTAAAATTGTCAAGACGGTTTTTCCTGTACCCGAGAAATGCTCCATCCTCTTACTAAAAAATTTTTAAAAAAGCCCTTGACAACAACGCAAGAATCCGCTATAATAACCTTGCTATTGTGTGGGGGGTAAAACTTCCGCATAGGGGCGTGAGGGTAGTAGCAGCTCTCACGCCCTGCCTCTATTTGTCCTGCTGATACTACAAAATTTACAGGCAATTTTTCGCCCTGTTGTATGTTTTCCCGGCCGCTTGCAGACACTATCCCTGATTCTTTGGGAAAGTGAGGGCGTTTTTATGGACGAGGAGCGTAAATGCACGGATAATCCGGACGAAAGCTGTGACAGCGGACGGCAGCGGATTTTTGATCTGGGCGCGGCCATGAACTACAGCGAACGGGGCAATATCTATACGCTGACGATTATCGGGCAGGTGGAGGGACACCAGATCCTGCCCGACAATGCCAAAAGCACCAAGTATGAACATGTCATGCCGCTGCTGGCCAACCTGGAGCAGAGCGATGAGGTGGACGGGCTTCTGCTGCTCCTGAACACCGTGGGCGGCGATATTGAGGCCGGGCTGGGAATCGCGGAGCTGATCTCCGGGATGCGCAAGCCCACAGTCAGCCTGGTATTGGGCGGCGGACATTCTATCGGGGTACCCCTGGCGGTGGCGCCGAAAGTCAGCATGATCGTGCCGTCGGCGTCGATGACCATTCATCCCGTCCGGATGAACGGAACCGTTATCGCCGCGCCGCAGACATTCAATTATTTTGAACGGATTCAGGAGAGGATCGTTAGCTTTGTGGCGAAAAACAGCCATATCGGTAAAGAAAAATTCCTGGGTCTGATGCTCAAAACCGGCGAGATGGCCGCCGACGTGGGCAGCGTGATCTACGGCGAGGAGGCGGTCCGGCTGGGCCTTATCGACCGGATCGGCAGTCTGGGCGACGCGCTGGACTGTCTCTATGAACAGATTGCCGGGGAACGAAAGAAAAATCAGGAAAAAGAGCTTGTGATGCTGTAATGCGCCGGGGCCGTTTGGCCCCGGTTTTCTTTTTCCCAAAAAGCTCTTGACAATGGACTCCTGATGTGCTATTGTATTAAGTGCGTAATACAATAATACAATCATACAGAGAAGGAGGAGGCTTATGGAATGGAGCTTTTCCGACGACCGCCCTATCTGGCAGCAGCTGACGGAACAAATCACTCTGCGTATCCTGAAGGGCGAATACCCTGCCGGGTCACGCCTGCCCGCCGTGCGGGAACTGGCCGCACAGGCAGGCGTCAACCCCAACACCATGCAGCGCGCAATGGCCCAGCTGGAACAAAACGGCCTGGCCGTTTCCAGCCGCACCGCCGGGCGTACCGTCACTGACGATATCACCGTGATCCAACAGGTCCGGCGGGAACGCGCCCATGAGGCTGTGGCCCAGTATCTCAATATCATACGCGAGCTTGGTTACTGTCAGGCCGACGCAATCACATTTTTGAAGGAGGTTTTACAGCAGCATGAATGAAGTATTAGTCACCTGCGCCGCTCTCTCCAAACGCTACGGCAGCAAGCCCGCCCTCAGCGGCGTCAATCTACAGCTTGGCCGGGGCCGCATCGTGGGCCTTCTGGGCCCCAACGGCAGCGGCAAAACAACCCTTATCAAAATCCTCTGCGGCCTGCTCCAGCCCACCGGCGGCTCCGTAGCTATTGACGGACAGCCCATTTGTCCCTACACCAAATCGATTGTCAGCTACCTGCCCGACAGAATGTATTTCGCGGACTGGATGACCGCCGCAGACCTGTTCGATCTCTTCGCCGATTTTTACGCGGATTTCGACCGCAATAAAGCACAGGCCATGTGCGTCAGTCTGGGCGTGACCCCCGGCGACCGGATCAAAACAATGTCGAAAGGCACCAAAGAAAAGGTGCAGCTGGTGCTGGTCATGGCCCGAAAGGCCCAGCTCTACCTGCTGGACGAACCCATTGCAGGCGTGGACCCGGCAGCCCGGGATTTTATCCTCGGCACGATCCTCACCAATTACAACGAAAACGGCACCGTCATGATCTCCACCCACTTAATCAGCGATATCGAGAAGGTGCTGGACGAGGCAATTTTTCTGAAAGACGGCCAAGTCGTGCTCCATGACACCGTGGACGAAATCCGGGAGCGGGAGGGCAAAAGCGTGGACGCCCTGTTCCGTGAGATCTTCCGCGCTGGGAATTATTATGACGGAGGTGTTTTTTAATGCTTGTGAGACTGCTTAAATATGATTTTCGCTCCATGCTGAAACAGTTCAGCATGATCTGGCTGGCCGCCCTGGCGCTGGCCCTGATTAACAGCTTTACCGTTACCGGCCTGGACAGCACCAGTTTCAGAGGCGAAACCGTTGCGGGGATATCTATGCTGGTCTACGTCGGCGTTATGATCGCTATGTTTGTGATTGCGGTGATCTTTGTGATCCAGCGGTTTTACAAGGGTCTGCTGGGCGGCGAGGGCTATCTGATGCACACGCTGCCGGTGCAGTCCTGGGAGCTGATCGCGTCGAAGCTGGTGTGCGCGGTGGCGGTGACGTTCGTCAGCATTATCGTGGCAATTGTGTCGATTCTGCTGATTTGCAGGTCATTCATAGACTGGGACGGGAGCTTTTTCCAGTTCATGGGCTGGCTCTGGAAGAATTTTGACGGCGATATGATGAACGCAATCCTTGTTCTGGCGGAATGCCTGCTGCTCCTCTTCACCGGAACGGCAAAAAGTTATCTGCTGCTCTATCTGGCTATGGCGGTCGGGCATCTGGCGCATAAAAACCGTGCAGGCGCAAGCGTGGCCGCGTATATCGGCATTCAGGCCGCCTGCAATACGCTGATCGGTTTTGCCGGAGGATTTTTCAACAATCCGCTGTTCCGTTTGATACAGAATTTCGCCTGGGAATCTCAGGGCTGGGGGGGCCTGCACATCACGCTTTGGATTTTTCTTGCCTATACCGTGGTAATCGCAGCAGTGTACTTCTTCTTCACCAACTATATTTTGAAACACAAACTGAATCTGGAGTGAGTTGTCAACAGAAAGGACTTTTGCCTCATGAAAAAACGAATCGTACTGCTTTTTGCCCTTATTTTCTGTCTGGCGTCTCTGAACGGATGCAGTCTGGCGGCCGCCGCAAAAAACTATGATATTCCGGACGCGCAGCAGATCGTTGTTTCCGACAGCGCCACGGGCGAGGTACTGGCCACCCTGACCGGTGAGCAGGAAATCAACGCCTTCTGAGCCGCACTGGACAATGAAAACAACTGGAAAATCAGGGATACAAAGGACGTCCCGGCTGTTTCGGACCGGGAATGCACTTTCGCTATGTGTCAGAGCGAAACCGTCAAGGCCGGAATGAAGCCGGAGGATGCCAAAACAGTATGTGTCTGCACGATGTATACTTTCCGTGCCAGCGATTGCAGCACAATGG